>JAFARH010000268.1 GCA_019245555.1 Betaproteobacteria bacterium | reverse complement strand
CTCTCTCGCCACGCGCTCGGAGATATGCACATAGTTGTTCGGATCCTTGTACGGCACCGCGGCCACTTCCATGAGCTCGGCGCCGCAGAGGCGCAGCATGTCCTTCTTTTCCTGGCTCTGCGTCTTGGGAATCACGATGAGCGTGCGGTAGCCGCGCGCATTGCCGACGATCGCAAGGCCGATGCCGGTGTTTCCCGCCGTGCCTTCGACGATCAGCCCGCCGGGCTTGAGCATGCCGCGCTTTTCGGCGTCGAGGATGAGATAGAGGCCGGCGCGGTCCTTCACCGAGCCGCCGGGATTCAGGAACTCGGCCTTGCCGAGGATCTCGCAGCCCGTGGCCTCCGAAGGGCCGTGCAGGCGAATGAGAGGCGTGTTGCCGATGGAGTGAACCAGGCCGTCGCGGATTTGCATCAGGCGAGCTTAGCAGCCGATGCGCCCGCAATCCGGCCGAGCGCAACTGCAGAGAGCAATCCGTTGCCGGAGAGGTAGCCCCAGACGTGCGCCCCCGAGACGCCGCGCGCCGCGCCGCCACCGGCGAAAACGTTCGGCAGCGGTAGCACGCGCGCTGTCTCGTCTACGACCAAGCCGCCTTGCGTATGAAAGAGGGCACCGGTTACTTTGATGCCGTAATACGGCGGCCGTAGTTTCGGTTTGGTCGCGAAGTCCCGGCCGAATGGGTCTTTCTCCATTCCGTCCACGAAACGCTCAACTTGCGTCAGTGTCTGCGTGAGCTTCGGCAGCTCCGGTGCCGGCTTCACCGCGCCCGCAGCCTGCGCGTCGCGATAGTCCGGAAATGTCAGGCCGAGCTGGTGCAGGCGCTCGTCGTAGATACACCACGCCACGCCGCCCGGCTGCCGGATCACCGGCAGGCATTGCTCGGAATAGCCGAGGTGCTCGTTGGAAAAACGCTCGCCCTCGGCGTTGACCTGGATGCCGCCTTCCGTCATGAGCGCCCAGGTAATGAGGATGCCGTGCGGCGTCGCCACCGATCCGTGTCCCTGATACGCAGTCATGTCCTTCACCGTCCCGCCGAGCGCGGTACCCCACCTCACCGCATCGCCCTGGTTGCCGACGTGGCCGAAGTAGAGCGAGGAGGAAATCTCCGGCAGGTACTTCGCAACCATCTCCTTGTTGCCGCCATAGCCCGAGCAGGCGAGAACTAACGCTCCATATTCGACTTCCTCCGTGCTCCCATCCGGCCGCTCGAAGCGCACATGGTGCCCGTCCACTTCGGTTACGTGCGCCGAGGTCAGGATGTCGATGCCTGAAGCGGCGCGCAGCAGCGCTGCCATCAACGCTTCGCCGGTCTTCTCAGGCAACGCGTGCATCCGCAGCACGCTATGGCCCGGATAGGTGAAGCCGCGCAGGATATCGAAGCGGAGGCCATGCTTGTCGTCGAGCCATTCGAGCGTCGGGCCGATCGCGTATGCCACGGTCTCCACCATGCGCGGATCCGCTTCGTCGTGGTTCTTGCGCCTGATGTCGGCGGCGAAGAGCTCGGGCGAATCAGCGATGCCAGCCGCTTTTTGGTAACGCGTGCCTGCAGCAGGAATGAATCCGGAGGAGAGTGCCGTGGAGCCCGACGGGCTCGCGTCACGCTCGAGGACCAGAACCTCGGCGCCACCGTCCCGTGCCGCTAGCGCAGCGGTCAAGCCGCACGCGCCGGCGCCGACGATGACGACCTGAACTTTCAATTAGTCGGACGGTGGAGGTAGCGGCCGAGCGGCTTGCCGGTCACGTTGCCGTTCTCGCAGACGAGCTCACCGCGAAGGAAAGTCGCCTTGACGCGCGCCGAAAGCTCGATGCCTTCGAACGGCGTGTAACCCTGCGTCGACTGTGAGTCCTTGGCGCGGATGGTCCAGGTCTCCGACGGATCGACGATCGCCAGGTCGGCGTCGAGCCCTTCGGCGATATCGCCTTTGGAGTTCAGGCCGAAGCGGCGTGCCGGGTTATAGCTCGTGAGTGCTGCCATGCGGTTGTAGGAGAGGCCGCGCTTGGAACCTTCTGAAACGAGCGCGGGGAGCAGGTATTCGGTGCCGCCGAAGCCGGACTTGGCGAGCCAGATGTTGCCGAAGGCCTTCTTGGCGACCTTGGTCTCGTGGCGGCAGCAGGCATGGTCGCTCACCACCCAATGCACATTGCCAGCGAGCAGCTGTTCCCAGAGGTACTCCACGTCCTCCCGCGGCCGGATGGGCGGATTCACCTTGGCGAGCGGGCCGGCCTTCGAATTCACGTCGAGGACGAGGTGACCGATCGTCACCTCCCGCCGGAAGTCGATGTGGGGGAAGACGGCTTGCATCTGCAGCGCTGCGCTCAGCGCCTTGCGCGAGCTGAGGTGCAGCAGGTTGACGTTCGGCAGCGCCGTCTCGTTTGCGAGATAAGCGGCGATGAACACTGCCAGTCCTTCCGAATGCGGCGGCCGAGCGGCGTGATAGGCGGCGAGGCCTTTCAGCTTATCGGCGGATTCCACCATCTTCGTGTAGGCGGTCATGATCTCCGCCGTTTCGCAGTGCAGCGACAGGCTGATCTGCGAGGCCTTCGCCGGCAGCCGCTCGCGGGCTTTCTGCACGCCGCGCATTACGAACTCGAAGTGCGCGTAGTCGTAGCGATCGTCGGGACCGATCATCAGGAAGTCGCGCTGCGCGTCCGAGCGGCCGTGCAAACCGTGCGAGCCGTAGAACATGAAGATCTTGAAGGATGAGACGCCGTGCTTGTCGACGAGCGTCGGGATCTCCGAGATATGCGTGCGGTCCATCGGCGCGAGGTGATAGGCATAGTCGACGTGGTAGCGGCCCTTGGAGATCTCGAGCACCTCGGGGAAGAACTTCCGGTACGGCCCCCTCTTGTTGAGGTAGTACTGGCCGGTGCGGAAGTAATTCAGCATCGATGTCACGCCGCCTTGCGCCGCCGCTTTACTTTCGCTCACCGCGTCTTCCTTGAGCGGCGAATAGATGCCGGCGTGTGTATGGGCATCGACGACACCGGGGAAGGCGAGACCCCCCTTGCCGTCGTAGACGCGTTTCGCGCTTTTCGCCGACAGGTCGCCCGCGATCTTGGCGAACTTGCCGCCGCGGATCGCAATGTCGGCGCCATGGACGGCGTGGCCTTGCGGCCGCACCACGCGGACATTCTTGATGAGGAGATCCCAGGTCGTTACCGGCGCCATGTCATTTTCCTTGTTCGAGTTTTGCCGACTTGATCACGGACGTCCACTTGCTGATGTCGGCGCGAATGAAGTCGACGAACGCGCTGCCGCGCAAGGCGGTGACTGTCATCCCGGTATCCTCGAGCCGACTGCGCACGTCCGGGGCGTCGAGCGCACGCACGGTCTCGGCTTCGAGCCGCTGGGTGATCGCCGCCGGCAAGTTGGCTGGCCCGGCGAGCCCGAACCAGGAATCACCGGAAACGCCCTTCACCGTTTCGTCGATGGTGGGCAGATCGGGATGCTGAGGCAGGCGCTGCGAGGAGCTCACTGCGAGCAGGCGGATGCGTCCAGCCTGCGCCTGGTGGAGGGCATTCAGCACGCCGTCGAAATCCGCCCCGATCTGACCGGCGAGAAGGTCGGCAAAGGCCGGCGCTGCGCCTTTATAGGGGATATGCACGATGTCGATGCCGGCGCGCTCGCGTAGCAGCTCGCCGGTGAGATGGCCTGCGGAACCGGGGCCAGCCGAACCGTAGAAAAGCCTGCCCGGGTTCGCTTTTGCGTACGCCACGAGGTCCGCCACGCTCTTCAGCGGTGAATCGGAGCGGACGACCAGCGCGTTCGGAAACGAGCCGATCATCGCGA
>JAFARH010000253.1 GCA_019245555.1 Betaproteobacteria bacterium | reverse complement strand
ACGTCGAACTCGGCGTTATGGATGAGCACTTCGGCCCCAGAGATGAAATCGAGCAATTCCTTGGCCACGTCGGCGAATTTGGGCTTCTGCCGCAGATCGTCGAGCGTCATGCCATGGACCCGGGTCGCGCCAAGGTCCACGTCCCGTTCCGGGTTGACGTACGTATGGAAATGCCTCTCCGCCACCTGGCGGGAGAGGATCTCTACACAGCCGATTTCGATGATGCGATCGCCGAGCTTGGCGTTGAGGCCGGTCGTTTCAGTGTCCAGCACTACCTGGCGCGTCATTTTTTGGAATTCCCTTGTTCGCCAACGCGTCGGCGCGTTCGTTTTCCGGATGCCCGGCGTGGCCGCGCACCCAGTGCCACTCTACCTCATGTTTGGCCGCGAGCTCATCGAGCTCTTTCCAGAGGTCGACATTTTTTACGTCCTTCTTGTCGGCGGTGCGCCAGTTGCGGCGCTTCCACGAGTGGATCCAGGTCGAGATGCCCTTCTGCACGTACAGCGAGTCCGTATATACGCGTACGTTGCTCGGCCGCTTCAACGCCTCCAGCGCCCGGATGACGGCCAGGAGCTCCATTCGGTTATTGGTGGTCGCCGCCTCCCCGCCCCACAGCTCCTTTTCCTTCCCCTGGTAGCGGAGGATTGCGCCCCAGCCGCCGGGACCGGGATTCCCGCTGCAGGCGCCGTCGGTAAAGATCTCTACCGCCTCGTCACCCATGGTTTTTGTGCGACCGCTGCGAGACGGGGGCCAGCGCCCTGCGCCGCGCGCGCTCTACGCGCCACGCCGGCGTGACGAGGCGCATGCCTTGCACGCGCTTGATGGCCCGGACGATATAGATGCCGCCAAAGAGGGGCCACCAGCGCGCTCCCGCCTTGTCCATGAACGCGAAGCGCTCGAGCCACTTCGCCTGCCGGAAGGGCGGCACGTAGCAACCGAACACGCCGCCGTTCAACTCGAAGCCGAGGACCCGCAGCCAGTCGCGCAGGCGAAGGAGCCCGATGAAATGGGCATCCCAGGGCGCCCCGTGCTTGTCCATGAACGGCGTGACCTGGCGCAGCCGCCAGAGCGAGAACGTGTTGAAGCCGGAAATCACGACCTGGCCCTCCGGCATCAGGACACGCTCCGCTTCGCGTAACACTTCGTGCGGATTCGGATGGGACTCGAGGACGTGCGGCAAAGCGACGAGATCCACGCTTTGCGAAGCAAGCGGCAGCTGCAGCGGATCGGCCGCGACTCCAGCGCCGGGCTCGAGCGCGAGCGAAAAACGGAACGGAATCCGGTTTTGTCGCAGGAAATCGACTTCCGGTAGGCCGACCTGTACTGCCCGGAAGCCGAACACATCATCAACGGCGCTGTCAAACTGACGAAGCTCCCAACCGAGGACGTACGCCCCCTGAGGCGTGCCGAACCAGCCGGAAAGAGATGAGCGCTCGCCGTTATACTTTTGCGCCCCGTTTTGCACGAAAGAGTGCCGCATTCAATGGAAGTCGTGCCGGTCAGAGCGTTCAAAGACAATTACGTCTGGACGCTGCGAAATGAGACGCACGCCGCGGTGGTCGATCCCGGCGAGGCGGGGCCCGTGCTCGACTACCTCGGACGCGAGCATCTCAAGCTGGTTGCAGTCCTCGCCACACATCATCATCGCGATCATGTCGGCGGTATCGCCGACCTCCTGGAGAAATTCCGCGTACCGGTGTTCGGACCGAAGAACGAGCCAATTCCCACCCTCACCCAGCCCGTCTCCGAAGGAGATCGGGTCAGCATTCCAGAACTCGGCGTGAGCTTCTCGGTGCTCGACATTCCCGGTCACACTCGCGCGCACGTTGCCTATTATGGGGCAGGCGCACTTTTCTGTGGCGACACGCTCTTCGCGTGCGGCTGCGGCCGCCTCTTCGAAGGCACCGCCGATCAGATGTTCAAGTCGCTCTCCAAGATCGCCGCGCTGCCCGACAACACGAAGGTGTATTGCGGCCACGAATACACGCTCGCCAACATCGGCTTCGCCAAGACCGTAGAGCCGCAGAACAATGCGCTCAATGCGCGCGAAGCGCGGGATCGCAAACTGCGCGACGCCGGCAAGCCCACCGTGCCGAGCACGCTGGGCGATGAGAAGGCGACGAACCCGTTCCTGCGTTGCCGTGAGCCGGCCGTGATCGAGTCGGCGAACAAATACCTCGGTACTCGCCTCGCGGATCCGGTCCGCGTCTTCGCTGCTATCCGCGACTGGAAGAACAACTCTTGAGGCTGCTCGCTCTACTCGTCGCACTGCTTATTGCCGGCTGCGCCACGCCGCCGAGCGGAAAGCCTGCCACGACCGACGACGAGACGGCACCTCAGGCCGTCATCGAGAAACCGGCGGCGCCGCCGCCAGCGGCCCCGACGCCCCAAGCTGCTGCGCCCAAGCCAGCCGCGCCGCTGCCGCCGTTCGAAGGCCCGCGGGCAGCGGTCGAGCCGCGCGAGCCGATTGCGCTCGTCGACCGCACTACGCCGCCCGCCGATCTGTGGCAGCGGATTCGCCAGGGATTCCAGATTCCGGACGTGGACAACGCCATCGTCCGCGAGAAGACCGTCTACTACGCCGCGCGGCCGGAGTACCTGCAGCGCATCTTCGATCGCAGCAAGATGTACCTGTATCACATCGTCGATCAGCTCGAGAGCCGAGGCATGCCGACGGAGATCGCGCTGCTGCCGATGGTCGAAAGCGCGTTCAATCCGATGGCCTATTCTCGCGCCCATGCATCGGGCCTGTGGCAGTTCATTCCTGGAACCGGCAAGAGGTTCGAGCTGCAGCAGAACTGGTGGTACGACGGCCGGCGCGACATCGTCGACTCGACAACTGCCGCCCTCGACTACCTGCAGTACCTCTACGACATGTATGGCGACTGGCAGCTCGCCCTCGCCTCCTATAACTGGGGCGAGAACGCGGTGGCGCGTGCCATCGCCAAGAACAAGCAGCAGGGCAAGCAGACGGACTATGCGCACCTCACGATGCCGCTCGAGACGCGCCATTACCTGCCGAAGCTGCAGGCCTTGAAGAACATCATCAACAATCCGGAGCCGTTCGGGATCGTGCTCGACCCGATTCCCAACCAGCCCTATTTCGTCGCCTACACCAAGCTGCGCGACATCGACGTGAGGCTCGCCGCCAAGCTTGCCGACATGTCGGTCGACCAGTTCATCGCGCTCAATCCCGGCTTCAGCCGGCCCCTTATCCGCGCTTCGGTGACGCCGCGCATCGTGCTGCCAGCGGACAAGGTCGAGACCTTCCACGAGAACCTGCAAAAGCTGGATGAGCAGTCCCTCGTCTCATGGAAGTCCTACTATCCGAAGAAGGGTGAGACGCTCGAATCGATCGCCAAGAAGCACGGCATGACGGTGAGCCATCTCAAGGAAGTGAACGGCATCTCGCAGCGCTCGCGCACCGTACCCAGCCTGATCGTCGTGCCCGTATCGACCCGTACGGCTGACATGGGCAAGCTGCCGATCATGTACGCGCCGCCGATCCCGATCACCTATCGCAAGATCTATCACACGGTGAAGCCGGGAGAAACGCTCGCCTCGATCGCCAAGCGCTATCGCGTCTCGGCCGAGGACATGAAGCAGTGGAATCCGAAGGGCGCAGTGGTCGGCCAGCGCGTCACCATGGAAGTGCGCTCCACCGCCAAGCCGAAGCCCAAGCCCCGGCCTCAGCCCAAGGGCAAGCCGAAGAAGAACGCCGGCTAACCGCCCTTATAGGCGCGCTTCAGCGCCGCGAGATCGCACTTCTTCATCTGCATCACCGCCTGCATCGCGCGCTGCGCCTTGGCGGACTTCGGATCCTTCAGGGCGCAATGCGCTGGATCCTGGCCATTAGCTCTTACTGAGAATCCATTGCTCGGCGGCCTGCGTCTGCCCAGCCGGGAAGTGCTTGATGGTCGCGGCAATGAAGTGCGATCCGACCTTTTCGGCGAAGTCGCCGAGCTTCGCGTCGGTGACCACGGCGATCTTCTTCACGCGCTTGTGGTGATCGCGCACGAAGCGGATATGCGCGGCCATCGCGCCCAGGCTGTCCCAGCCGGGAAACTTCGGCGCGTCGACGATGACTCCGGCGAGGTCCCCCTGCCTTTCGATGTATGGATCCACCGTCTTCGCCAGCGCCGCGAAGTCCTCCTTCTCCAAGGAGCCCTTCGGATGCAGATGGAGGATGCCGTGCGCATCGAGGTTGTGCTCAAGCATTGGGGT
>JAFARH010000176.1 GCA_019245555.1 Betaproteobacteria bacterium | reverse complement strand
GCGGCGCGAGCTCGGGCACGATCTCGGCTTCCGGCGTGCCGTGCATGATGAGCGGCGGGCGCGCGCCAGCGTCGTAGACCGTCTGCGCGTGGCTGCCAGGACGGTGGTCCGCTCTCGCGTAGGCGACCATCGCGCCTCGAGTGCGGGCAGCGGCGAGGATCTTCGCCGTGTTCGCGAGCACGGCAACATAGCGCTCAGGGTCCCGCGCCACATGGCCGACCAGGAAGTCGAAGAGGAGCAAGCACGTCTTCGCCGGATCGAGGCGTTCGCTCATTCGAGTCGCGCGTTCTTCGAGAAATCGTAGTCCGCAGCGCTGGTGGCTTCGAATTCCCAGCGCACCTGACCTTGCCATTGGCCGCTGAACACCTCCTTTAGGAAGGTCAGCAGCACTTGCCATGCCTCCGCCGCCTCCTTGGCGCGGTAGCGTCCGGGCATCGTGTCGTTAAGGAAGCCGTGCGGCATGCCGGCGAAGACCTTCATTCGATAGCTGCGGCGCGCTGCCTCGAGCGCGTCGCGCACTCGCCGGACGTTGTCGAGCGAAATGGTGTGGTCGCGCTCTGCAAAGACAAACAGCGAAGGCGCGGACAGCTTCGGCAGCATCTCGCTCATCGAGCGCGGCTGGACGTCGGACGCATCCCAGTCGCGTTTCTGCGAGGCGCCGTAGAAGACGACGCAGGCATCGAGATCGCTGCGCCGGCTGCCGACGACGATCGGATAGCGGCCGCTCTGGCACACACCCATCAGCGCGACGTGCTTCGCACGTTGCTTCACGTGATCAATGGCGCGATCGACGACCGTGACGACTTCGTCATCAGGCAAAGTGACGCGTACTTCGCCGCGCTTGAGCGCTTCGCGATCTCCCTGCCAGCGCGAGAACAGATCGGGAGCGAGTGCGACGTAGCCATCGTCGGCGAAGCGCTGAGCGAGATCGAGCGTGTGCTTGAGCAGCCCGTAGCGCTCATGGAGCAGGACGACCGCTCCCGCCGGCGTCGCGCGCGGGACGTAGATCTCGCCTGAGCAGCCGTTGCCGAGATCGACCTTCATCGGCGCTGCAGGAAAAGCGATTGCCAGCGGTTCTCCCAGGTATCCCATTCCTTGAGGAGCGCGGCGAGGTCGATGATGCGGAAGATGCGGGTATCGAACGACGTATCGACGGTGCGGTTCACGGGCACACGCGAGGCAGCCTTGATGATGCGCTGACCTTCCGGCGAGAGCACGAAGTCGGCGAAGAGGAGGGCGGCGTGAGGGTGTGGCGCCGTCTTCGTCACCGCGATGCCGTCGGCGCGTCCGAAGGCGGGCTGCAGCGCCTTCCATTCGATCGGCGCGCCTTTCTCCTTCAGCTTGTCTACCGCCTGGTTGTAGACGGTGAGCGCGATCGGCACTTCGCCGGCAACCACCAACTCGGTGAGAAGCGTGTGCCCGCTCCTTACCTGCGGCCCGGTCGCGGCGAGCTTCTGGAAGTAGGCGAGGCCCTTCTCATCGCCCATGGACTTCGCGACCGAGGCGAACCACGCCACGTTGGAGGACTCGATGCCGATCTTGCCGCGCCACTGTGGCTCCAGGAGATCTTCGTAGCTTTTCGGGACGTCGGCGGGCGCAACCAGCTTGGTGTTGTAGCCCATCACCGTAAAGAGCAGGTTGTCGGGCGCGTAATAGCGGTGCTTGGGGAACGCTTCGACGGGAATGTCGGCGAAAAGCGGGCTCCAGAACTGCTCGAGCAAGCCTTCCTGCTGCAGGATCTCGAGGCCGGGGCCGCTGCCTTCGAACGCGTCCGCGCCGAGCTTGCCGGCGCGGGCTTCGGCCAGCGCGCGCTGCACGAGCTTCTGATTCACGCCGCGCCACATGTTTACCTTGATGCCGTACTTTTTCTCGAAGGCGGCGAGGAGCGGCTGCGCATCCTCGAGCGTCATCGTTGAGTAGAGGACGACGCTGCCTTCCTTCTTCGCCTCCGCGACAAGTCGCTGGGCGCGGTCGGCGCCCCGGTACATATAGATATCGCGATTGGCGGCGCTGGCGGCGAGCGGCGCCAGCAGCAGCGCTACGAAGAGGTTACGGAATCGGAACAGCAGCGAGAAGTTGCGCGCCGACGTCGATACGGCGCGTCGCATCGTGCGCCGGACGCAAGCGGTGCGCCGCGACGCCCGGGAGGATCGCCTGCACGTCTTCGGGGATCACCTTATCGCGGCCTTCGAGCATCGCCCAGGCGCGTGCGGTATGCACGATGGCGAGCGCCGCACGCGGCGAGAGGCCGGCAAGGTAATCGGCCGAGCGGCGCGTGTGCTCGACGATCGCCTGGACGTAGTCGAGGAGCGCCGGAGCGACGTGGATCCTCTGCACGCTTGTCTGGAGTTCCATGAGCTCGGCCGGTGTCATCGATGGATCGAGCGTTGCGAGGAGGTCGCGGCGGTCCGTGCCGGTGAGGAGCGCGCGCTCGGCGCCGCGGTCGGGATAGCCCAGCTCGATGCGCATCATGAAGCGATCGAGCTGCGATTCGGGTAGCGGGAAGGTGCCGACCTGCTCCGACGGGTTCTGCGTCGCGATGACGAAGAAGGGCTCGGGAAGCTTGCGCGTCTCGCCTTCAGCGGTGACCTGGTGCTCTTCCATTGCCTCGAGCAGCGCCGACTGTGTCTTGGGTGTGGCGCGGTTCACTTCATCCGCGAGGATCACCTGCGCGAAGATCGGTCCCGGATGGAACTTGAAGCCGCCCGTCTCGCGCTCGTAGACCGAGACGCCGATGATGTCGGCCGGCAGCATGTCGCTCGTGAACTGGATGCGCTGAAACTGCAGCCCGAGCGAGCGCGCCAGCACATGGGCCAGCGTTGTCTTACCCACACCGGGTAGATCTTCGATCAGCAGATGCCCTCGCGCGAGCAGACATGCGAGCGCAAGCCGCACCTGGCTCTCCTTGCCGAGAATGATTTTTCCCGCCGATTCGATCACGCGATCGATCGGACCGCGCAGCACTGTTTGCGGGAGTTCGGCCTTCGAGAGGAGCATTAAGCCGATTGTACTCGATGCGATATGATGGTCCGTGATGCCTACTGCTCTCGTTACGCATGCCGATTGCCTCAGGCATGACATGGGCGCGCATCATCCGGAGCAGCCAGCGCGACTCTCGGCAATCGCTGATCAGCTGATCGCCTCGGGCATCGGCGAGCATCTCGCGCCCTACGAAGCGCCGCTCGCTACCGACGAGCAGCTCGCTCGCGTGCATCCGCTCGAGTACGTGCGTGCAATTCGCGAAGTGGCGCCGGAAGAAGGCACGATCCATCTCGATCCCGATACCGCGATGAATCGCTACACGCTCGACGCCGCGCTACGCGCTGCCGGGGCCGGTGTCATGGCGACCGACCTCGTCGTCACGAAAAAAGCGACCTCGGCGTTCTGTCCGGTGCGGCCGCCAGGCCATCACGCCTGCCGGGCGCGCGCCATGGGGTTCTGCATCTTCAACAACATCGCGGTGGCTGCGCGCCACGCGCTCGAAGTGCATGGCCTGGAGCGCGTTGCGATCATCGATTTCGACGTGCATCATGGCAACGGCACCGAGGACATCTTCGAGAGCGACGAGCACGTGCTGATGGCGTCGATCTTCCAGCACCCGTTCTATCCCTACAGCGGCACCGACAACCCCGCGCCGAACATGTACAACGTGCCGCTCGCCGCCGGCTCTGGCGGGCGCGAGCTGCGCGCGGCGGTGACCAAGACCTGGCTGCCGGCGCTGGAGGAGTTCCGGCCCGAGATGGTTTTCTTTTCAGCCGGTTTCGACGCGCATGCCGAGGACGACATGGCGATGCTGCG
>JAFARH010000196.1 GCA_019245555.1 Betaproteobacteria bacterium | reverse complement strand
CGCGGCGAGAACGTCCAGGCGCGCCGTCTCGCTCAGGAAGCCGAAGTGGACGCCCGGCTCGCTTGGGCGTTGTCTGAAAACGAGCGCTCGCGCCAATGACAGGGTGGGCTCTGGCAACTTTGTTCGTCGCCGGCTGCGCCGTGTCGCCGACCAGCAACCCGTCGCTCGACCAGGCTCGCGCTTCGTATATGGCGGCGCAGTCCGATTCGGAGGTCCTGCGCTATGCCGCTTCCGAGCTCGATGTCGCATCGCGCGCGCTGGTCGACGCCGAGCGGGCGCGCTCGCCGGGCGAGGCGACGCACCTCGCATATCTCGCCGAGCAGCGTTCGCGCATCGCGCGCGAGCTTGGTCATGCCCGAGCCAATGAGCGCGAAGCGCTCGCAGCGCGCCTGAAGGAAACCGAGGAGGAGCGCGACCTGGCGCAGGCTCGCATCCGGGAGATCGAGCAGGAGCGCGACTCGAACGACCGCCTTGCGGCGGAAGTGCGGCGGCTGCAGCGACAGGTCGCTGACCTGCAGGCGCGCGAGACCCAGCGCGGCTGGATCCTGACGCTCGGCAGCGATCTTCTTTTCGATCTCGGCCAGGCGAAGTTGAAGCCCGGCGGCCGGCACGCGATCGCGAACCTCGCACGCTTCATGCGCGACTATCCCGAGCGCGGCATCGTGATCGAGGGCTTCACCGACTCGAGCGGCACGCCGCAAGTGAACCAGCGCCTCTCCGAGCGGCGCGCCACGGCCGTGCGGGACGCGCTGGTGCGCGGGGGCATCGAGCCCAATCGCATCGTCGCCCGCGGACTTGGTGCTGCCTACCCGGTGGCAAGCAACGACGATCCCGGCGGCCGCCAGCTCAACCGGCGCGTCGAGATCATCCTCGGCGAGGTCGAGGGCCGCGCCGCTACGGGAGCGGGGGCTGGGGCCTCGGCTCGTTCACGTAACGCAAGATGAACGCGCCGATTGCGAAGAGGACGATCACCGACAGGATCGATATGCGCGGGCTGCCAGTCAGGTAGCTCACCGTGCCGACGAGGAGCGGCCCGATGATTGCCGCCACTTCGCCGAGCATGTTGTAGAAGCCGAAGAATTCGCCGGCGCGATCCTTCGGCACGAGGCGCGCGAAATAAGAGCGGCTGAGGAGCTGCACGCCGCCTTGCACCAGGCCGACCATCGCCGCGATGAGATAGAACTCCCAGGCCTGCGTCATGAACGTCGCGTAGATCGAGACGAAGGTGTAGACGGCGAGGCCGATGAAGATCGCCCGGCGCGGCCCGATGCGCTCGCCGAGCTTGCCGGCGACGATCGCGGCCGGGACGCCGACGAATTGCACGAGCAGCACCGCGAGGATCAGGTCCGAGGTGCCGAAGCCGATCGACTTGCCGTAGTCGACCGCCATCTGGATCACCGTGTTCACACCGTCGATGTAGACCCAGTACGCCGCGAGGAACACGAACACCGGCTTGTAGCCCCGGATATGGCGGAACGTCTGGAGGAACTGCGTCATGCCTTCTCTGGCCGCGACGGCGAGCGGCACATGGGCCGCCGCGCGGGGTGGGGACGGCACCCAGAAAAGCAAAGGCAGCGAGAAGAGCGCCCACCACACTGCCGCGAGGATGAGGAGGAGCTGCACCGCTTCAGCGGCACCGGCAAGGCCGAACCATTGCGGCTTGAGCGTCATTGCCACGCCGAGGGCGAGGAAAATGCCGCCGCCGAGATAGCCGGCGAAGTAGCCGATGGCGGAAGTGATGTCGAGCTTTCCCGTAGGCGCGACGCTCACCAGCATCGAGTCGCCAAAGACGTTGCCCCAGAAGTAACCGATCGAGGCGAGCACATAGAAGAGCACCGCCCATTGCCACTCGCCCTTCGGCACCCAGTGCA
This sequence comes from Betaproteobacteria bacterium, assembly GCA_019245555.1. Classification (GTDB taxonomy): domain Bacteria; phylum Pseudomonadota; class Gammaproteobacteria; order Burkholderiales; family SG8-39; genus SCGC-AG-212-J23. The sequence continues at coordinate 3,316 of JAFARH010000196.1, read as the reverse complement.
GGCCGAGCAGCATCACCGAGCCGAGCAGCGCCGACATGAAGAGGAACGTCTTCGCGCGACCGCCGCGATCGGCAATCGCGCCGAGCATCGGCGCCGAGAGCGCGACGATCAGGCTCGCAGTGGAGTTGGCGAGCCCGAGGCGAAAGGTGCTGACCGTAACGTCGCTGCCCGCGCTCCAGAAATCCTTGAAAAAGATCGGGAAGAAGACGGTGATGATCGAGGTAGTGAAGGCGTGATTGCCCCAGTAGTAGAAGGCCCAGCCCCAGACCTTGCGATCCATCAGACTTTCCTCAGCACGCAGCGGATGCCACCCGCTGGATCCGGCACATCGCCCTGATACCTGGGGATGAGGTGCACGTGCACATGCATGCGCGACTGGCCGGCCGCTTTGCCGATGTTCACGCCGATGTTGTAACCATCGGGCGAGTGCTCCCGCTGGATTCGGCGCTGTGCGTCATTCAGCAACTCGAGTACCGCCGCCTGTTCGTCTGCCTGCATGTCGAAGAAATCGGCGACGTGGCGCTTGGGAACCACGAGGACGTGCCCCCGGCTCAACGCATGGTTGTCCCGCCGCACATAGGCGAGGGCATTCTCGGCCACCAAGTCTGCGGGTGTGCAGAGCTCGCAGCTCATCGCTTCGCGAGCAGTGCTTTTCTGCGCTCCAGGCTCTCGGGCGGCCAGTATTTATCGCGCTCGTAGTACACCGGTACGGCGGGCATACCCGCGGGGAGCACGAGCCAGGGTTGCTTCGACTCCGTGAAGATGTGTATGTCCGGCGGTGCCGCATCCGGGTTGTCGAGCGTGCCGACGCGCACGAAGCTGATGAGCGGACCGGCGCCTGCGTAATGGCTCCAGAGCGCCAGGCGGCAATTCGGGCAGCGGGCAATCTTCTGACCCTTGCCGCTATTGGAGGGCGTATCGACGATCTCCGGCTTGCCCTTGAGCACGCTCAGCCGGTCAGACTCGATCAGCGCGTTCAGCGCGAAGGAGGCGCCGGTTTCGCGCTGGCACCAGCGGCAATGACAGCAGTGCACGAAGAGCGGCTTCGTCTCCATGCGGTAGCGCACGGCTTTGCAATCGCAGCCGCCTTCGAGCGGAAACATCAGATCCTCCTCCACATCCGCATGATCCAGCGCATTGGTCCCGACATCCCGTACGCGGAGCTACTCAGCGCCTTGGGCACCGCTTTGTTCTGCCAGAGCGCGTTGCCGACGCCGCTGTAGATCTCGCCCGAGGTCGAAGCATACTGGACGCTGTCGACAAGGCGTTGGGGGAGCTCCGAATGAGTCGAGCGAAGCTCTCCGATCAGCATGCCGAGTTCGGGCCAGATCGCCCGCAGATCTTCGTCGGTCACGCCAGGCGGACGGCGTCGCCGACCTGCGCCTTGCCTTCGCGCAGCACGCGCGCATAGAGGCGGCTCCAGCCCGGGTGGACCTTCTGGGCGACGCGCACGAACTTCCCGCCGGCGAAGTAGGGCACGAGGTTCGAGCAGGGTGCGGCGTAGCTCGTGAGCTCGAGCTGTACTTCGCCGACTTCAAGGTTGGCGCCAGGAACCATGCGGTCCCATGGCACGCCCTCGAGCGTGAAGTTCTCGCCGATGCAGCCAACGTCGATCGGATTGCCTTCGGACTGCAGGGCGCGGATGAGCTCGAGCGAGTAGAGAGAGACCGCACGGGTCGGGCCGCCGTGGTAGCGCAGGTCGCGCTGGCGGTCGCCTTCGACGCCGCCCACGCGCACAGCAGCGGAGCGGCGCGCGAGCTTTGGCACGCCGCCGGCGGAAACATTTATGGAATGCAGCACACTGCTCACCTTGTTTATCCCCTTGGCCGGAATAGCTAATCTTAGTTTGGGGTATAGTCTTTTGCCGATGCAACAAGCAGTTAAGACAGAAATTGCCGCAGGACCCAGGCTGACGATTGTCGAGATCCTCGACTGGCTGGTCGAGGACAAGATCGTGGCGCCCGAGGCGGCGGAAGAGCTGAAGAAGGAGCGCCGGTATTACAAGGGCGCGCTGCATCCGCTCGTCATCGTCGCGGACCAGAAGTGGCGCCATCCGAACGGCAAGCCGCTCGCGCTCGAGCTCCTTACGGAGTGGCTCGCCAAGCGCGTCGGCATGGAATACCTGCACATCGATCCGCTGAAGATCGATTTCACCGCGGTGACCGACGTGATGTCCTCCGCGTATGCGACGCGCTTCCGCATCTTGCCGGTCGGCGTCAGCGCCAAAGAAGCGATCATCGCCACGGCGGAGCCTCGGGTATACGACTGGGAGAAGGAGCTCTCCCATATCATCAAGCGAGGCATCAAGCGGGTCATCGCCAATCCGCTCGACATCGAGCGCTACCAGGTCGAGTTCTACAACCTCGCGAAATCGATCAAGGGCGCCGGCAAGACCGCCACAGGCGCAAGCGGGCTCTCGAACTTCGAGCAGCTGGTCGAGCTCGGCAAGAGCGACAAGCCGGTCGATGCGAACGACGCGCACGTGGTGCGCATCGTCGACTGGCTCTGGTCCTACGCCTTCGAGCAGCGCGCGAGCGACATCCACGTCGAGCCGCGCCGCGAGCAGGGCATCGTGCGCTTCAGGATCGACGGCGTGCTGCACCAGGTCTACCAGATCCCGGCGGCGATCCTCATCGCCATGACGAGCCGCATCAAGATCCTCGCTCGCATGGACGTGGTGGAGAAGCGGCGGCCGCAGGATGGCCGCATCAAGACGCGCACGCTCGCCGGCGACGAGGTGGAGCTGCGCATCTCCAGTCTCCCGACTGCGTTCGGCGAAAAACTCGTGATGCGGATCTTCGATCCGGAAGTGCTGGTGCGCGACTTCAAGGAGCTCGGCTTCTCCGACGAGGACCACAAGCGCTGGCGCGAGATGACCGAGCGGCCCAATGGCATCGTCCTCGTCACCGGGCCGACCGGCTCAGGCAAGACGACCACGCTTTATTCGACGCTGAAGAGCCTGGCGACACCTGAAGTGAACGTCTGCACTATCGAAGACCCGATCGAAATGGTCGAGCCGGCCTTCAACCAGATGCAGGTGGTGCAGTCGATCGACCTGGGCTTCGCCGATGGCGTGCGCGCGCTCATGCGCCAGGACCCGGACATCATCATGGTGGGTGAGATCCGCGACCTGGAGACCGCCGAGATGGCGGTGCAGGCGGCGCTCACGGGCCACCTGGTGCTGTCGACGCTGCACACGAATGACGCTCCGAGCGCGGTCGCGCGCCTGCTCGAGCTCGGCGTCCCGCCCTATTTGCTCAATGCGACGCTGAATGGCGTGATGGCACAGCGCCTGGTGCGAACGCTCTGTCCGCAC
>JAFARH010000114.1 GCA_019245555.1 Betaproteobacteria bacterium | reverse complement strand
CACGAGAAGCTGCCGACCAAGGCAGAGCTCGGCGCCTACAAGAAGAGACTGCAAGGCATGCGCGGCCTGCCCAAAGAATTAAAGGTGATCCTGGAGCAGATCCCGAAGGCAGCGCATCCGATGGATGTCATGCGCACCGGCTGCTCGGCGCTCGGTACGCTCGAACCCGAGAAGGAATCGCATGCCGCCGAAGGCGCGCGCGCCATTGCCGATCGGCTGATGGCGAGCTTCGGCTCGATGCTCCTTTACTGGTATCACTTTGCCAACAGCGGCAAGCGCATCGAGACGGTGACCGACGACGACTCGATCGGCGGCCACTACCTGCACCTTCTCCACGGCAAGAAGCCGCAGGCGTCCTGGGTGCGAGCGATGCACACCTCGCTCATCCTGTATGCGGAGCACGAATTCAACGCGAGCACCTTCACCTGCCGCGTCATCGCCGGCACCGGCTCCGACATGTATAGCGCGATCACTGGCGGCATCGGCGCGCTGCGCGGGCCCAAGCACGGCGGCGCGAACGAGGTCTCGGACGAAATCCAGAAGCGCTACAAGACCGCCGACGAGGCTGAGACGGACATCCATCACCGCATGGCCGCGAAGGAGATCGTGATCGGCTTCGGCCACCCGGTGTACACGACCGGTGATCCGAGAAACAAGGTCATCAAGTCCGTCGCCGAGCGCCTCTCGAAGGAACAGAACGACTGGACGCAATATCGCATCGCCGAGCGCATCGAGGCGGTGATGTGGAACGAGAAGAAGATGTTCGCCAACCTCGACTGGTACAGCGCCGTCTCCTACAGCAAGATGGGCGTGCCGACGCTGCACTTCACGCCGATCTTCGTGCTCTCGCGTACGAGCGGCTGGTCTGCGCACGTGATCGAGCAGCGGGCCGACGGCAAGATCATCCGTCCAGCCGCGAACTACACCGGCCCCGAGAATCAGAAGTGGGTCCCACTGGAGAGCCGCTGATGCCCGAGTTCCTGCAGAAATTCTTCGATTTCATCGCCGGCCGGTCGGGCTACCGCGAAACCTACGTGTCCGACTCGACGCGCTTCATCCGGGAATACCTCGCCGCGCATCCTGAAGAGATCGAGTCGCAGCGGCGCGGCCGCGCCATCTGGTGGGACAAGACGCCGGAAGAGCGCGCGCCCGTGCCATCGATGCGGCATGCGCCCAAGGCAGGGGGCAATGAAGCCACGTTCCAGGCGGGCGGCTATGAGAACACGTTCAAGCCCGATGACAACGCGAACCTGAAACCCTCGTCCTGATGTCGGCACCGATCTCCAACGTACGGCCGGCGCCGGATAAGGTCCTCACGGACATCGCCGACTACACGACGAAGTACAGCATCACCAGCAAGGAAGCGTACGACACGGCGCGCTACTGCCTGATGGACACGCTCGGCTGCGGCTTCGAGGCGCTCGAATATCCGGCGTGCACCAAGCTTCTTGGCCCGATCGTTCCCGGCACGGTGGTGCCGAACGGCGCGAAGGTGCCCGGCACGAATTTCCAGCTCGATCCGGTACAGGCTGCGTTCAACCTCGGCGCCATGATCCGCTGGCTCGACTTCAACGACACTTGGCTTGCCGCGGAATGGGGCCATCCGTCGGACAACCTCGGCGGGATTCTCATGACAGCGGACTGGCTTGCGCGCAACGGCCAGAAGCTGACCATGAAGGACGTGCTCACCGCGATGATCAAGGCGCACGAGATCCAAGGTGTGCTCGCGCTCGAGAACAGCTACAACCGCGTCGGACTCGATCACGTGGTGCTGGTCAAAGTGGCATCCACCGCGGTGGTCGCACAGATGCTGGGGCTCAATTACGACCAGGTCGTGGACGCGATCTCGCAGGCGTGGGTCGACGGCCAGAGCCTGCGCACGTATCGCCATGCCCCGAACACTGGCTCGCGCAAGAGCTGGGCGGCTGGCGATGCGACCTCTCGCGCCGTGCGGCTGGCGATGATCACGAAGACCGGCGAGATGGGCTACCCATCCGTGCTCACTGCGAAAACGTGGGGCTTCTACGACGTGCTTTTCAAAGGCAACCAGTTCAAGTTCCAGCGCCCCTTTGGCAGCTATGTAATGGAGCAGATCCTCTTCAAGATTTCCTTCCCTGCCGAATTCCACGCGCAGACTGCCGCGGAATGCGCGATGTCCATCTTTCAGCAGATGAAATCGCGCGGCAAAGCGGTTGAGGACATTAAGAAAATCCAGATCCGCACGCACGAGGCGGCGATCCGCATAATCGACAAGAAGGGACCGCTCGCTAACCCGGCAGACCGCGATCACTGCATCCAGTACATGATCGCCGTGCCGCTCATCTTCGGTCGCCTCACCGCCGCCGACTATGAGGACGATGTCGCGAAGGACCCGCGCATCGACCGGCTGAGAGACAAGATGACGTGCGTCGAAGACAAGCAGTTCAGCAAGGACTACCTGGATCCGGAGAAGCGCTCGATCCCGAACGCGCTGACGGTGGAATTCAACGACGCCAGCTCGCTGCCGGAAGTCGTGGTCGAGTACCCGATCGGCCACAAGCGCCGCCGCAAGGAAGGCATCCCGCACCTCGTCGAGAAGTTCGAGCGTAATCTCGCGCGTCGATTTCCGAAGCAGCAGCAGAAAGCGATCCTCGACCTGTGCATGGACCAGAAGAAGCTCGAGGAGACGCCCGTCACCAGGTTCGTGGATGCCATGGTGATCGCGTGAGCGCGTACCTCGAGCGGAAGCTCGCCGAATTGAATGAAGAGATCCGGACCTACCCGGGACCGATCGCCCGCTGCGACCAGCACCTACCGGCGCTGCTCGAAGAGCGGACCAGGATCATGCAGGAGCTCGCACACGAAAGCTGCCCGCCCGAAGCACGCTGGGGACACGACGGCGGGCCGATGAACGACAAACAAGGGGAATAAAAGATGCCGCACAACACGTTCAACACACTCCAAAAATTCAAGGGCGGACAGCTCTACTCGCTGCCTGCGCTCGGCAAGGCGCTCAACGTCAACGTGGCGCGCCTGCCGGTGTCGATCCGCATCGTGCTCGAGTCGGTGCTGCGCAACTGCGACGGCAAGAAGGTTAACGAGAACCACATCAAGGAGCTCGCCAACTGGAAAGCCGTGGCGCCGCGCACCGACGAGATTCCGTTCGTCGTCGCGCGCATCGTGCTGCAGGACTTCACCGGCGTGCCCCTCCTCTGCGACCTCGCCGCAATGCGCGGCGTGGCGGCGAAGATGGGCAAGGAGCCGAAAGTGATCGAGCCGCTGGTGCCGGTTGACCTCGTCGTCGATCACTCGGTGCAGATCGACCACTACGGCAACAAGAATGCGCTCGACCTCAACATGAAGCTGGAATTCAAGCGCAATGAAGAGCGCTACCAGTTCATGAAGTGGGGCATGCAGGCCTTCGACACTTTCAAAGTCGTGCCTCCAGGTATCGGCATCGTCCACCAGGTCAACCTCGAGTACCTGGCGCCGGGCGTGCACAAGTCGAAGGATGGCGTCTGCTATCCGGACTCACTCGTCGGAACCGACAGTCACACGACCATGATCAACGGCATCGGCGTGGTCGGTTGGGGCGTCGGCGGCATCGAGGCAGAGGCCGGCATGCTCGGGCAGCCGGTGTATTTCCTCACGCCCGATGTCGTCGGTGTGAACCTCAAGGGCAAGCTGCATCCGGCGCTCACCGCGACAGACGTGGTGCTCAGCGTCACCGAGATGCTGCGCAAGGCGAAAGTCGTCGGCAAGTTCGTGGAGTTCTACGGCGAAGGCACCGAGTCGCTCTCCGTCACCGACCGCGCAACGCTCGCCAACATGGCCCCGGAATACGGCGCGACGATGGGCTTCTTCCCGGTCGACGAAAAAACCGTCGCCTATCTGCGCGGCACTGGCCGCAGCGACGAGGCCGTGGCCCGCTTCGCCGACTACTTCAAGGCGCAGGGCATGTTCGGTATCCCGCGGAAGGGCGACATCGAGTACTCGCAGGAGCTCGAGCTCGACCTTTCGACCATTAAGCCTTCGCTCGCCGGTCCAAAGCGTCCGCAGGACCGCATCGACCTCGACAAGGTCTCGTCCAAGTTCGAGCAGCTCTTCACCGCCAATCCGAAGGAGAACGGCTTTGGCAAGAAGTCAGAAGATCTACGCAAGCCGTACCGGACCTTCGACGGCACCGAGATCAAGAACGGCGACGTGTTGATCGCTGCGATTACCTCATGCACGAACACCTCAAACCCGGGCGTACTGCTCGCCGCGGGTCTGCTTGCAAAGAAGGCGGTCGAGCTCGGCCTCACGGTCAAGCCGCACATCAAGACCTCGCTCGCGCCGGGATCGC
>JAFARH010000056.1 GCA_019245555.1 Betaproteobacteria bacterium | reverse complement strand
GAGACGTAGCCGCGTACCTTGATCTTTGCCGCCTTGGCCGCTTCCGTGACCGGCCGGAAACGGTCGAGGGACTCAGCGATCGAGCAGTTGATGTTCTTCTTCGAGAATGCTTCCGATGCCGCGGCGAACACCGCGACTTCCGTCGCGCCTGCAGCACGCGCCGACTCGAAGCCCTTCAGGTTCGGCGTCAACACCGGGTAGTCGACGCCGGGTTTGCGCCTTATGCGCTCCAGTACCTCTGTGTGGTCGGCCATCTGCGGCACCCATTTGGGCGATACGAAGGCGGTGGCCTCCACCGCCGGAAGTCCCGCGTCTGCAAGGCGCTCGATCAGTTCGAGCTTTACGTCCGTGGGGACTTCCTTCGGCTCGTTCTGCAGGCCGTCGCGCGGTCCCATTTCGACGATGCGAACGCTCGACTTCATTGGACCTTGATCAATTTGGCCCCCTCGAGCACCTGCTCGCCGGCGGCGTAGTGGATTTCCTTCACCGTGCCGTCGGCCGGCGCGGTGATCGTGTGCTCCATCTTCATCGCTTCCAGGGTGAGGAGCGCATCGCCCTTCTTCACCTTCGCGCCCGCTTGCACGAAAAGCTTGATCACGCGTCCCGGCATCGGCGCTGCAAGCGAACCGCTGCTCGTATCGAGATCCAGGCCACCGAGCTCCTCCTTGAGCGCCAGCGTCCAGCGCACGCCTTCGTGGAATATGTGCCAGCTTTTTCCGTCGCGCACGGACTCGGCTCTGCTGCTGCCCGGCTCGTAGGGGTGTCCGTCGATTGAAAGCTTGCGGCCCGCATCGCCGAAGGCTACGCGCACGCGGTGCTCCGCGCTCACGTCGGTGAAGACGAAGTCGTGATGCGACTCCTCGTTGAGCCGCCAGCCATCGACTTGGTGCCACGGCGAATGACGATCGCCCGAATGCTCGGCGCTCTTGCGTGCGGTTTCTTCTTCGTGCGCGAGCTCAGCTAAAGCCACGGCTGCGAGTACTTCGCGTGGCACATCGCCGCGCGGACGGAAGAGCTCCGCGCGATTCCGCTCGATGAGACCCGTGTCCAGATCCGCTTTGGCGAACGCCGCGCTCTCACAGATGCGGCGCAGGAATTCGACATTGGTCGCCACGCCGGCGATGTGCGTGTCGCCAAGCGCGGCGACCATCTTGCCAAGCGCGGTGGCGCGGTCGTCGCCGTGCACGATGAGCTTCGCGATCATCGGGTCGTACCAGGGCGTGATCTGGGCACCCGGCTCGACGCCGGTATCGACCCGGGCTTGCTGCGGGAAGGCGACATGGACGAGCCGGCCGGTCGATGGCAGGAAGTCTCGATTGGGATCCTCGGCGTAGATCCGAGCCTCGATGGCGTGGCCGCGTACCTTGATCTGCTCTTGTGTGATCGGGAGTCGCTCTCCGGCCGCCACGCGGAGCTGAAGCTCGACAAGATCGAGGCCGGTAATCATCTCGGTCACCGGGTGCTCCACCTGCAGGCGGGTGTTCATCTCCATGAAGTAGAAGCGGCCATCCTGCTCGGCGATGAACTCCACGGTGCCGGCGCCGGTATAGCCGATGGCCTTTGCCGCGGCGGCGGCGGCGGCGCCCATCTCAGCCCGCTTAGTGAAATTAGGCGCCGGCGCTTCCTCGATCACCTTCTGGTGCCGGCGCTGCACTGAGCAATCGCGCTCGAACAGATGAAGCACGTTGCCATGCGTGTCGCCGAACACCTGCATCTCGATATGCCGCGGCCGGTCGAGGTAACGCTCGATCAGCACGCGCGCATCGCCGAAAGAGGACTTGGCCTCGCGCTGCGCCCCTTCGAGGGCGGACGCAAAACCCTTGTTGTCCTGAACGACCCGCATCCCTTTGCCGCCACCGCCCGCGGAAGGTTTGATGAGTACCGGAAAGCCGATGCGCGCCGCTTCCTTTTCCAGCAGCGCTGGAGACTGATCGTCACCGTGGTATCCCGGCACCAGTGGAACGCCGGCCTTCTCCATCAGGCGCTTCGCCGCCGACTTGTCGCCCATTGCTGCGATCGCCTCCGGCGTAGGCCCGATGAAGACGATGCCGGCCTTCTTGCATGCAGCAGCGAAGTCCTCGTTCTCCGAAAGGAAGCCATAGCCCGGATGAATTGCCTCGGCGCCGCTCTTCTTGGCGGCGTCGATAATCGCGTCGATGTTGAGGTAGCTCTCGGCTGCGGCTGGCGGACCGATGCGATGGCTCTCGTCCGCCTGTTCGACGTGCAATGCGTCGCGATCCGCATCGGAGTACACCGCGACGGTGCGGATGCCCATCCGCTTCGCCGTGCGCATGACGCGGCAGGCGATCTCTCCGCGATTCGCGATCAGGATCTTGCGGAACACGCTAGCGCTTCCAGGAAGGCTTGCGCTTCTCGAGGAAAGCGGCGATGCCTTCCTTGCCCTCGGTTGAGACGCGGATCTCGGCGATGCGGCGGGCCGTATCGGACTTGAGCGCATTGTCGATGGGACGGCCCGACACCTGGCGGATGAGGTCCTTGATGCGCGCGAGCGCCTCGGTGCCACCATCGAGCAGATGCCGCGTCAGCCCCTCAATCGTAGCGTCGAGCTCCGTAGCCGGCACAAGGGCTGAGAGCATGCCGATGCGCAATGCTTCGGCGCCGTCGAATACCTCTGCGGTGAGGAAATAGCGGCTCGCGGCCCGAGCTCCAATTGCCCGCATGACGTACGGACTGATGGTGGCGGGCGATAGGCCGAGCTTTGCTTCCGAGAAGCAGAACTTTGCCTCCGGCGTGCCGACCGCGATGTCGCATGCCGCGACCAGCCCGGTGCCGCCCGCAAACGCCGGCCCGTGCACGCGCGCGATCGTCGGCTTGTCCAGCCCATCGAGCGTGGCGAGCATGTCGGCGAGCGCCCCTGCGTCGCGCAGGTTCTCGTCGTAGCTATAGCCCGCCATGCGCTTCATCCAGTTGAGGTCGGCTCCCGCGCAGAAAGCGGGACCGTTGCCGGCGAGTATTACCACCTTGACCGTGGCATCGCGATCGAGCTCGTCGAATGCCTTGGTGAGAGACCCAATCAGCGCATCGTCGAATGCGTTGCGCACGTCGGGCCGATTGAGCGTGACGCGCGCGACGCCATCCTTCTTATCGACGAGCAGGCTCATCCGATCTTCGGC
>JAFARH010000025.1 GCA_019245555.1 Betaproteobacteria bacterium | reverse complement strand
GGAGGTCGTCGAGTTCGCCTGCGGCATCCCGCACCTCCTGAAGGGCGAGTACGCGGAGAACGTCGGCACGCAGGTCGACACGCACACGCTGCGCCAACCGGTCGGCGTCTGCGCCGGCATCACGCCGTTCAACTTCCCGGTGATGGTACCGCTCTGGATGTTCCCTATGGCGATCGCCTGCGGCAACACATTCGTCCTGAAGCCCTCCGAGAAGGTTCCATCGGCATCTTTGCGCATGGCCGAGCTCCTCAAGGAAGCAGGATTGCCCGATGGGGTGCTCAACGTCGTGCACGGCGACAAGATGGCGGTCGATGCGATCCTGAATCACCCTGGCATCAACGCCGTTTCGTTCGTCGGCTCGACGCCGATCGCGAAGTACATCTACGAGACCTGCGCGAGAGTCGGCAAGCGCGTGCAGGCGCTCGGCGGCGCGAAAAATCATGCGGTCGTGCTGCCGGATGCCGACCTCGAGTTCGCAGCTGACGCGCTGATTGGCGCTGCCTACGGCTCGGCCGGCGAGCGCTGCATGGCAATCAGCGCCGTCGTCGCGGTTGGCGCTGCGGGCGATCCACTCGTAAAGCTGCTCGAGAAGAAGGCGAAGGCGATCAAGATCGGCCCGGGAGACAAGGAAGGCGTCGAGATGGGGCCGCTCGTGACCGGCCAGCATCGCGACAAGGTCGCGGGCTACGTCGACGCCGGGATCAAGGAAGGCGCAAAGATGGTGGTCGACGGCCGCGCCGCGGCGAAGCAGGAAGGCTTTTTCCTCGGCACGACGCTCTTCGATCAGGTGAAGCCCGAGATGAGCATCTACAGGGACGAGATTTTCGGACCGGTGCTGGTTGTCCTGCGCGCAGAGACGATTGACGAAGCGATCGCGCTCGTGAACAAGAATCCGTATGCGAACGGCACCGCCATCTTCACCGAGTCGGGCGGCGCCGCGCGACGCTTCACAGAAGAAATCAGCGTCGGCATGGTCGGCGTCAACGTGCCGATCCCGGTGCCGGTTGCGTATTTCTCTTTCGGTGGCTGGAAGAATTCGCTGTTCGGCGATCTGCACGTACACGGCACCGAGTCGGTGAAGTTCTATACGCGTACCAAGGTGGTCACGACACGCTGGCCGCACCAGGACACGCCGGCGCCTGGCTTCCATATGCCCACTCTGGGGTAGATGGACCTCATCTTCGCGCTCGTACTCGGCACCGCGACGCCGGGCGGCGGCTTCCCGCTCTACGGCGATGCGTTCGCCGCGATGGTGAATGCGCAGGAGCCGAAGCTGCGCATCGAGCCACGCAACACCAAGGGCAGCACGGAGAACGTGGCGCTCCTGGAGGCGAACCAGGTTGACCTCGCGCTTGTGCTGGGCGAGATCGCCTCTGCCGCGCTCGCAAAGCCCGACACGGGTCTACGCATCATCACCGCGATGTATGCGTCGCCGGGCGTTCTGATGGTGAAAGGCGACAGCCCCTATCGTTCGCTTGCCGACCTGCGCGGCAAGCCGGTGGTGCTCGGCGCCAGCGCTTCTGGCATTACGCAGCTCGGCCGCACCGTGTTCAGCTCGCTCGACATCGATATCAAGCCGATCCTCCTCGACAAGGTGGCGGACGGGCCGGCGATGTTCACCGACGGCCGCGCGGAAGCCGTCTGGGGCGCCGGCGTGGGCTGGCCGGCGTTCGTTGCGCTGGCGAAATCGGGTGGGCGCTTCATTGGCCCGAGCGATGCCGATATCCAGACCATTCTCAAGAAGAACGCATCTCTCCAGCGCGTGACACTGCCGGCGAAGAGCTACCCCGGGCAGGACGGGGCGATTCCATCGGTCGGTTCGTGGAGCTATGTACTGGCGAAGCCCGCGCTACCTGAGGCGGCGGCGTATCTCCTCGCCCGCGCCATCCACCGCGCTGAATCGCCGCTCGCGGCGCGCCTCGAGCAGGCGCGCGAGACGACGATGGCGAACACCATTGCGGCCGCGCCGCGTTCCGAGTTGATCCACCCGGGCGTACGTCGCTACCTAGCCGAAGCGGGACTCCGCTAGTCCCTTCACGCCGGGCGTCACTGCAAAGAGTCCGGCTCGGCCTGCCGTGGTGATGTAAAGCGTGTCGAGCTGCGTGCCGCCGAAGCAGCAGCAGCTCGGTTTCTCGGCCGCCACTTCGACGATGCGATCGACCTCTCCGGCCGGTGTGTAGCGCACTACGCGTCGCGCGCCCCATTCAGCATTCCACAGGCAGCCTTCGGTATCGATGCACGAGCCATCCGGAAATCCGGGATGCGGCGCGGCGAAAACTCGCTCACCCGAAATCTCGCCGCGCTCGGCGTCGTAATCGAATGCCCAGATCTTGTGGCGCGGACTGTCGGCGAAGTACATCGTGCGTCCGTTCGGGCTCCAAGTAGTGGAGTTCGGCACCTGGATGCCGGTACGGAACGCCTTCGCGCTGCCGTCGGCGCCGATGCGGTAGAGGACGCCGCGCGGCGGAAAATCGGGCTCGGCAAGGGTGCCGACCCAGAAGCGCCCGGCGCGATCGCAGCGACCATCGTTGAAGCGCAGGCCATCCTCGTGCTCGGGCGGGCGAACCAGCAGCTTCGGTTCCTCGGTGCCGAGAAGGAACACGCCGTTCTCCATGGCCACCAGCAGGCCGCCTTCGCGGCGCAGCGCGATGCTTCCCGGCATCTGCGGCATCGGCATGATGCGGACGTTCGTGCCGTCGTAGCGCTTGATCGCGCGGCCGTGGATGTCGACCCACCACAGCGCGCCCGCGCGCTCGTCCCAGATCGGGCACTCGCCGAGCTCGTCCTCGCTCTGCAGCACGCGTTCGGCTCTGAGCATCATGCAGAATACCAAGCATGATCGATACTGGCGCGGGCACCCCGGTGGTGTTCCTGCATGCAGCGACGGGTCATAGCGCTATGTGGGAGCACCAGTTGCCGGCGTTCACCGCTGCCGGTTACCGCTGCGTCGCCTTCGATCGCTCGGCCGAAGGCTTTGCATCGGATCAGGTGGAGGAGGTGGCGACGAAGCTCAAGCTCGACCGCTTCCATCTTGTCGGCACGGCGGCGGGCGCGATCATCGCCATCGACTATGCGCTCTCGCACGCCGCACGCCTGCGCGGGCTCGTAGCCGCAAACACGATCGTCGGCGCACAGGATGCGGATTACCTCGAAATGTCGCAGCGGCTGCGTCCTTCGCCGCAATTCGAGAAGATGCCGGCGGATTTCCGCGAGCTGGGACCGTCGTACCGGGCGGCCAACGCCGCCGGCACGAAGCGGTGGAACGAGCTGGCCCAGGCGAAGCCACGCGTCTCCTACACGGTGAAGAACCGCATCGACTATGCGGCACTCGGGACCATCAAGGTGCCGACACTGCTCCTGACGGGCGACGGCGATGTCTATATGCCGCCGCCGGTTCTGCGGATGTTCGCGAAGCGCTTTCCGCGATGCGAGTCGGCCGTGCTGCCGGAGTGCGGCCACTCCGGCTATTGGGAGCAGCCGGAGGCTTTCAACCGCGCCGTGCTCGCTTTCCTCGCGAAGAACTAGTGGAGGTGCGGCTTCTTCAGGAAGTCGTTGCGGTCGCCGGACGTGACGACGGGTTCCTTCGTCGCCGTCTCGCGCAGGAGCTTTAGCGGCACACGCGCGCCGGCATTGCCGCACGCCCAGACGCGCCGGAAGAGATCGGCGAGGCTCGCGGGCTTCGCGCCGGCTACTTCCAACACCGCGTCGCCCACCTTGATGCCAGCCTTGTCGGCCGGGCCGCCGGGCGCGAGGCCCGCGACGACGAGGCGCGGGCCCGCTTCGGTGACGTAGAGGCCGAGCCAAGGGCGCGGCGGCCGATTGGGGCGGCCGGTCTTCACCATGTCGTCGAGAATCGGCGCGAGGATGTCGATCGGCACGATCATGTTTCCCTGCAGCGTGCCGGCGTCGATCTTCTCCTGCACGAGGAGCGAGCCGATGCCGAGGAGCTTCCCCTCGGCGCCGATCAGCGCCGCGCCGCCCCACTGCGGATGCGCCGGCGCGGTGAAGAGCGCTTCGTCGAGCACGTACTCCCAGTAGCCGGCGAACTCCCGCTTCGCGAACACCGTTGCCTTGAGCGAATGGATCGAGCCGCCGTGCCCGGCCATGACCACGTTCTCGCCGACGCGTACAGCACCGATGGTGCCGCGCTCGATCGCTTTCACGCCGAGCTTGCCCAATGGATGGACGAGGCCGAGCCCGGTCGTCTGGTCGTAGGCGAGCGGGAAGCCGCCGACCACGTGGCCCTTGTTGGTGGTGAGCCAGATGGTGCTCGCCTCGGTGATGAGGTAGCCGATGGTGAGCACCAGCCCGTCATCGCGGATGACGACGCCACTGCCGGCGCGCAATGTGCCGAGGATCTGCGCAGTAAAAGCGTCTTCGGGAATCTCGGCACGCAGGCCTACTACGGAGTCGAGCGCGTTGCCGAGGTCAAAGCGCCATTCTTCGGGCCGCGGCCGCATGTCGGCCGGAAAAGCCCATTCACCTTCCTTCTTCGCCATGCCTAGATTCTAAGTCCGCTGGCGGCGTCGAAAAGATGTGCGTGCGCGGGATCAGGCGCGAGGAAGATGCGGTCGCCGGGCCCCGCGGTGGAGCGTCCGCGCGTCATGACGATGAGCGAGGTATCGCCGACCTTCACCACCAGCTCGGTTTCGGCGCCCATCGGCTCGACCACCACGATCTCGGCCGCGATACCGGAAGAGGCTGGTTCCAAGTGTTCGGGACGGACGCCGTACTTGACGCGCTGCCCTTCCAAACCACCCGATTTGGAAAATGAGGCCGGCCAGCGCGCGCCCAGCGCTTCCACCGCGCCGCCTTTGACTGCCCCGTCGAATACATTCATCGCGGGTGAGCCAATGAACTGGGCGACGAAGAGGTTCGCCGGACGGTCGTAGAGCTCGAGCGGTCTTCCGAGCTGCTCGATCCGACCCTCGTTCATCACCGCGATGCGGTCCGCCATGGTCATCGCCTCCACTTGGTCGTGGGTGACGTAGACGGTAGTCGTCTTCAGGCGCTGGTGCAGCGCCTTGATCTCCGAGCGCATCGCGACGCGGAGCTTCGCGTCGAGGTTGGAGAGCGGCTCGTCGAAAAGGAACACCTTCGGATCGCGCACGATCGCCCGCCCCATGGCGACGCGCTGCCGCTGCCCGCCCGAGAGCTCGCGCGGATAGCGATCGAGGTAAGGCCCGAGGTTGAGGATCTTCGCCGCTGCCGCGACTCTTTCCTCGATCAGGTTGCGTTTCTCCTCTCGCAGGCGAAGGGAGAAACCCATGTTCTCGCGCACGGTCATGTGCGGGTAGAGCGCGTAGCTCTGGAACACCATGGCAATGTCGCGGTCCTTTGAGTCGAGCTCGTTCACGACTCGGCCATCGATGGCGATGGAGCCCGCAGTGATGTCCTCGAGGCCGGCGAGCATGCGCAGCAACGTCGACTTGCCGCAGCCGGAGGGCCCGACCAGCACCATGAACTCGCCGTCGGCGATGTCGAGCGAGATGCCGTGCAGCACTGGCGTCTTGCCGAACGATTTCTGGATCTGAGAGAAGGAGACTGACGCCATCAGCTTTTCACTGCTCCAGAGGTGAGACCGCCCACCATGTAGCGCCGGAACGCGTAGTAGATGGCAGCGGGCGGCAGGCCATAGATGAGCGCGGTCGCCATGAGGAGCTCCCAAGGCGAGTCGTCGGAGGAGAGGAAGTGGCCGAGGCCGACGGCGAGCGGAATGGTGTTCTCGTGGGAGAGCAGCAGGAACGCGTAGAGGTACTCGTTCCATGCAAGGAGCAGCGCGTAAGTGAAGATGGCGACCAGCGACGGCACCATCAGCGGCAGGTAGACCAGGCGGAAGAGCTGCGCCGGCGTGGCGCCGTCGATGCGTGCCGCTTCATCGAGCTCCCACGGCAGCTTGTCCGAAGCCTGCTTCAATACCCAGATCGCGTAGGGCGAGGCGATGGTGACCATCGCCAGCACCAGCGACCAGCGGCTGTTGAGGAGGCCGTAGGTGCCCATCGCCTTATACATCGGCACAGCGAGGAAGGCAGCGGGAATGAAGTAGGTGAAGAGCGCCGCATTCATCACCGTGCGGCCGCCGCGCACTTTCAGCCGGCTGATGGCGAACGCGGCGCAGGTGGCAATGGCAAGCGTGATCACCCCGGTGGCCACCGCGATCCAGAGCGAATTCCAGATCTGGCTCCAGAAGTGGTGCAGGTAGAAATGATCCTGGTTGAACACGGTGACGAAGTTGTGCAGCGTCGGCTGCTTCGGCCAGAGGCGACCCGAGAACGCCGAGTCCTTGGTGGAGATCGAGAAAAGGAAGATGTGGTAGATCGGGATCAGGGTCCAGAGCAGAACCGGGATCGCGACCAGCCAGAGCTTCGCTTCGCTAAGAAGTTTTCTGCTCGTCACCGGACAGGCGCTTCATCATGAAATAAACCATGGGAAGGACGAACGGCAGCGCGACCACGATCGTCGCCATCGCATGGTCGAGCTGGTCGAGGCGGATGTAGCGGATGCCCAGCGTCGCCAGCACGTGCGTCTTGTCCGCGGGCTGGCCCCCGGTGAGGAGGTAGACACTATTGAAGTCGCCGAGTGTCCAGATGAGGCTGAGCAGTGTCGATGTGACGTACAGCGTGCGCATCGAAGGCCAGGTGACGTACTTGAACTTCTGCCAGGCGCTCGCGCCGTCGACGCTCGCCGCCTCATAGAGCTCCTTCGGGATCGCGAGGCGGCCGGCCATCAGGATCAGCGTCCAGAACGGCAGCGCCTTCCAGATGTGCACGAGCATCGCCATGGCCATGGCGAGCTGCGGATCGGTGAGCCAGTTCGGCCCGTCGATCTGGAACCAGCGGAAGAGGAGCGAGTTCACCACGCCCCACTCGGGATTCAGCATGAAGCGGATCGAATACACGGTGGGGATCGCCGGCACTGCCCACGGGATGATGAAGATCACCGACAGCCACCGGATCCAGCGCCTCTCGTGCACGAAGAAGCCCGAGAGGTAGAGCGCAAGGATGAACTTGAGGTTCACCGCCACCAGCAGGAAGAAGATGGTGTTGATCACGGTGGTGAAAAACACCGGATCCTCGAACAGCGTCTTGTAGCTCTCCGGATGGCGCGCGAGCCATAGGCCGTAACTCACGGGATAGAGAACGAACACCAGGAACACCAGCACGTACGGAGCGAGCAGGATCAGCCCCCACGTTTGCCACGTGCTAAGCCCGCGCTTCGGTGCTAGGGGCGGGTGCGGTATCGCGATCGCGGACATGAAAACAAAACGGGTCCCATGAAGAGACCCGTTTTCTTATTCCTCCTGCAAGAGCGCTAGCCGGCGACTTGCTTGATTCTCGCCACCATCTCGTCGACCGCCTTCTCCGGCGCCCACTTGTCGACGACGACGCGGTTCACCGCCTTCGCCCACACGTTCTCGATGTTGAGAATGGTGAACTTGTAGTTCTTGGTGAACCCGAACGGCACCGGGCCGGCGGAGAACTGCTCGTGCACGATCTTGCGGTGGGGGTCCTCGGTCCAGAAGGAGCGCGAGGCGCCTGACTTGGTCACGGGATACCAGCGCCCGAGCGCGCCCTCGACGTATGGGATCAGGTTCTCGTCCTGCATCGCGAACTGCACGAACTCCTTCGCGCGCTTCATGTTCTTGGCATTAGCGAAGATCACGCCCACCTTGACCGCCGAGCGGTACTGCATGGGTTTGCCGTCGGGTCTCGCCGGGAAGGCGCCGGTGGCGATCAGCTCGTAATAGTTCTTCTTCGCCTGCGCACGCTGCTCGGCCGTGAGCTTGTCGTTGTTGGCGTCGTCGAGCCACTTCGCGGCGATCGAGATCGTCGCGTTGTGCGTCATCATGATCTGCTTGTTGTGGAAGGCGACGTTGTTGTCCGGGTCCTTCCAGGTGACGGCGGTCGGCGGCGTGCAGCCCTTCGCCACGGTGCTCGAGTAGTCCGCGACGGTGGCGACGAGGCCTTTCTTCACCTCAGGGTTGTCGACCGTGAGCTTGCCGTTGTCATCCACCACCTTCACGTTGTGCGCGTCCATGTAGGTTAGGAACGAGTAGAACGAGTCGCTCGAGTCCACGCCCATTGGCGCGCCGACGGAGTAGATACGCTCGCCGGTGGCCTTGCGGTACCCAGCCTGCGCCTTGGTGCACCAGAAGTCCCAGTAAGCGTTCCAGGTCTTCGGGATGTCGGTTTCCTTGAAGCCCGCCTTCTCCAGCATGTCCTTCCAGTACTGGATGTGCATCGTCTGGCGCTTCATCGGGAAGGCGTAGTAGGCGCGCTTGCCGGTCTTCTCATTCAGGAGATACGCTGTCTCGAGCGTGACCGGCAGGAAGCTCCCTTTCATCGGCGTGAGGATGTCGGACAGGTCCTCGAGGCGCCCTTCGGCCGCCCACTTGCCGGCGACCTGGAAGTCGAACACGTCGCCGTAGACCACGTCGGGCGGCGTGCCGGAGACGGGCGCGGCGACCGTCTTCGGCACCGATGCCAGCGGCGAGTAGCGCGAGAGCTCGACCTTGACGCCGGTCTTCTGCTGGAACTTGGCGACCATCTCGTCGAGCGCCTTGTCCTCCTGCGGGTAGAACCCCTTGGTCCAGTACACGACC
>JAFARH010000375.1 GCA_019245555.1 Betaproteobacteria bacterium | reverse complement strand
AAGATGGCATAGACCACCTCCATGGTTTGTGCGCGTTCGGCTTTCGCCTTCGGCACGAAGGCGCCGATCTCGAGATTTTCGTGCACGGTCATTTCGGGAAAGACCTGCCGCCCTTCCGGCACATGTGCGATGCCGAGCTCGGGAATGCGATAGGGCGGCAGCGAAGAAAGGTCTGTGCCGGCAAATCGAACCGTACCGGAGGCAAGTTTCACCTGGCCTGAAATGGCGCGCAGCGTCGTGCTCTTGCCGGCGCCATTGGCGCCGAGGAGTCCGACGGCTTCCCCTTCGCCGACGTCGATCGTGATATCGCGGATCGCGGAGACCGTGCCATAGGAGGCGGTGACCGAGCTGAGCTGGATCATGCGTGCGCTGCCGAGCCGAGGTAGGCGCGGATGACCTCGGGATTCTTCATCACGTCGTTCGGCATGCCTTCGGCAATCTTCTGTCCGTGGTCGAGCACTACGATGTGCTTGGCGAGAGCCATGACCGCGCGCATCAGGTGTTCGACGATCACGATGCTGAGCCCGCGCGCGGCGAGCTTCTGCACGAGCGCGACTGCCTGGTCGACTTCCGCCGGATTGAGGCCGGCCATCACTTCGTCGAGCAGCAATAGACGGGGTTGCGTAGCCAGCGCGCGCGCCATCTCGAGGCGCCGCTGGTCGATAGTGGTGAGGTCGCGCGCGGGTGTGCTTTCGCGCGCCGAGAGCCCGACGAAGCTGATCGCCTCCCGCGCCTTTTCGCGTGCCACATTGCGCTGCCGATCGCGCAGGAAGGCGCCGGTCATCACATTCTCGAGCACCGTCATGCCGCCGAAAGGCTTCGCCACCTGGAAAGTGCGCGCAAGGCCGTGGGTGCAGACGTCGTGCGGCCGCAGGCCGACGATCTCGCGCCCGAAGGCGCTGACCGAACCTGCATCCGGGCGGTAGAAGCCCATTACGAGGTTGAAGGCCGTCGTCTTGCCGGCGCCGTTCGGCCCGATGAGCGCGAGCGTCTCGTTTTCGCGCACGGTGAAGCTCACGTCCTGCACGGCGCGCAAGCCGCCGAACTGCTTCGCGAGGTTGCGGATGACGAGCGCCTCAGCCATGCATTGCCCGCTTCGCGCGGTGGCGCGCCCTGAGCTCGAGGAGGTAGCCCATGATGCCCGTCGGGCGCCAGAGGATCACCGCCATGAGGATCACGCTGTACACCGTGACCTGCACGCCGGCCTGCTGACCGAGCCAGCTCTGAAGCAGCGCCGAGGTCGTCTCGAGGAGCAGCGTGCCGATCAGGGGGCCGAAGAGCGTGCCGACACCGCCGACGATCGAGACCAGAGCTGCCTTGATCGAGACATCGAAGTTGAAGGCGGTGTTGGGGTCGATAAAGTAGATGTACTGCACGTAGAAGGTGCCGGCCATGCCGGTGAGGAACGCGGAGAGCATGTAGATATCGCGCTTCACGCGTGGCACGTCGATGCCGACCGCCTCGGCAGCCTCCTGGTCTTCGCCGAGCGCCACGAGGTAATAGCCAAGGCGCGAGCGCTCGATCCAGGCGGTCACCGCCAATGATATGAGCAGCAGGACAAGTACGATGTAGTAGTACGGCGCCTTGCCCTCGAACTGCATCATGAGCGGCGCGTTGCCGAGGTTCGGGATGGTGGTGCCTTCGGCGCCCCACGCGAAGTCGCGCATCTTGAGGAAGACGAGCATCAGCACCTGCGCGGTGGCGATCGTCGCGATCGTGAAGTACGGCCCCCGCAGGCGAAAACAGAGCCAGCCGATCGGCAGGCTCGCAAGCATGCCGACGGCGCCGCCGGCGAGCATGCCGATCCAGGGCGATACGCCGAGATCGATCTGCATGAGCGTCGAGGTATAGGCGCCGAGGCCGAAGAACGCCGCATGGCCGAGCGAGAACTGCTTCGCGTAGCCGCCGAGCAGATTCCACGCAGTGCCGATGAACGCGAAAAGCAGGATGCGAATCAGGATGTCCATGGCGAAGTTGCTCTTCACCACGAGCGGCAGCGCCGCCATCACGACGATTGCTACCGCGACCAGGATGCGCATCAACGCGCCTGCCCGCCGGCGAGCCCGCTCGGACGCAGCGCGAGCGTGCCGAGAAGCAGCACGAACACGACGATCAAGCCCGAGTCGGCGCCGATGAACTGGATGCCGAGCGACTCGGCGATCCCCATCAGCAGGCTCGCGATCAGCGCACCAACGACGTTGCCGAGCGTGCCTAGCACGACGGCCACGAACGCCATCAACACGAACACCTGCCCGACCATCGGGTAGGCGGGATAGAAGGGCATGAGGAGGCAGCCGGCGGCACCGGCGAGCGCGAGCGCGATGCCAAGCGCCACGGCGAAGACGCGATGCGGATTGATGCCCATAAGCTGCGCGACGTCGCGGTTTTGCGATGCGGCACGCATCGCCTTGCCGAGATCGGTTGCGCGCAGGAACACCCAGAGCACGGCAGAGAGGAGCCTCGCGACGCCGAACGCGATGAGCTTCGCGACCGGGACATAGAGCCCGCCGAAGTGGAAGGCTTCGTCCGAAT
>JAFARH010000354.1 GCA_019245555.1 Betaproteobacteria bacterium | reverse complement strand
TGCGCGAGCTGAAAGCCCACGGCATGACGCTCTGCGTGATCGACCACAAGATCGACTTCCTCGGCAAGCTCGCCGATCGCGCGATCGGCCTGCACTACGGCGCGAAGATCGCCGAGGGCACGCCGCGCGAGGTGCTGCAGGATCCCGGCGTCGTCATGGCTTACCTCGGGCGCGCCCATGCTTGAGCTCGAGCGCGTCAACGTCCATTACGGCAAGAACCAGGTCCTGCGCGATGTCACGCTCTCGGTCGCGCCGGGGCAGATCGTCGCGCTGATCGGCGCGAACGCCGCCGGTAAGACGACGACGCTGCGCACATCGCTCGGCCTCAAGGTGCCGAGCTCGGGCGAGATCCGCTTCGACGGCGCGCCGATCACGCGGGCTTCCACCCCGGACCGCGTGCGCCGGCGGCTAGTCCTCGTGCCCGAGGGCCGGCAGGTGTTCGCCAAGTTCACGGTGACCGAGAACCTGTTGATGGGCGCGTACAGCCGCGGCGACCGCGATCGGCTAGACGCCGACCTCGAGCGCATCTACGGCCTCTTCCCGCGCCTCGCCGAGAGGAAGCGCCAGCTCGCCGGCTCGATGTCCGGCGGCGAGCAGCAGATGCTCGCCATCGCGCGTGGCCTCATGGCGCAGCCGCGCTGCCTGCTCCTGGACGAGCCGACGCTCGGCCTTGCGCCGATCATCGTCGATGAGATCGCGCGCACCGTGCGGCGCCTCGCGGACGAGGGCATGACGATCCTCCTCGCCGAGCAGAACGCGGCCATGGCGCTCGCGTGCGCGAGCCGCGCGTACGTTCTCGAATCGGGGCGGATCTCGCTCGAAGGAAACGCGCGCGAGCTCAAGTCCAGCCCGGACGTGCAGAAGCTCTACCTGGGAGCCGCTTGAAAGGTCGTCTCAGCTCGCCGCGTGCGCGGTAAGCACGTCGGCGACGCAGGCGGTCAGCTTCTTCGCGTACGCGATGTGCAGGAACTCGTTCGGGCCGTGCGCGTTGGAGTGCGGGCCGAGCACGCCGGTGATGAGAAACTGGGCCTGCGGAAATTTCTCGCCGAGCATCGCCATGAAGGGAATCGTGCCGCCCATTCCCATCCACATCATCCCTTGCCCGTAATGGCGCTTCGAAGTCTCATCGAGCGTCCGCTCTAGCCACGACGCCGTGGAGGGCGCGTTCCAGCCGGTCGCGGCCTGCTTGTATTCGAAGCTCACCTTCGCCCCATAGGGCGGATCCGATTCCAGCAGCTGCTTGAGGCGCTTTGCCGCACGCTCGCCTTCGACCGTCGGCGGGATGCGCAGCGACAGCACCAGTTGTGTTTTCGGGCGCAGCACATTCCCCGCCATTGCAGGCGACGGCAGGCCGTCCGCGCCGATAGTGGAAAGCATGGGGCGCCACGTGCCGTTTAGCAGTAGCTCCGAAAGATCGCTATGCATCGGCTTCATGCCCTCGACCATCGGCAGCGTGTCCCAGATCTCGTCGCCGAGCACTTCGGCCGTGCGCTTTGCCTGCGTACGTCGATCCTCAGGAATGGAGGTGTTGAAGGCGGCATCGGCAACGATGCCGGTGCCCGCGTTCTCGATGCGATCGAGGAGCGCGCGCGCAATGCGGAAGCTGGAGGCGACGAGTCCGCTCGCGTGTCCGGAGTGGACGCCTTCGGTCAGCACCTCGACGGTCAGGACGCCGTTCACCAGCCCGCGCAGCGAGGTGGTGCCCCAAAGCTGCGAATAGTTGCCGCAGCCGGAGTCGAGCGCGACCACCAGGGAAACGGTGCCCAGGCGCGAGGCTAGCGCGTCTATGTAATAAGGGAGATCGCCGCTGCCGCTTTCCTCGCAGCATTCGATGAGGATCACGCAGCGCCGATGCGGCCGCTGGTCCTCGCGTAGCTGGCGCAGTGCCGCGATCGCCGCGAAGACCGCATAGCCATCATCCGCTCCGCCGCGGCCGTATAGCCTGCCGTCCTCGATCACCGGCGTCCATGGGCCGAGCCCAGCACGCCAACCCACCATTTCCGGTTGCTTGTCCAAGTGTCCATAAAGGAGCGCCGTGTCCTTGCTCGCGCTCGTGCCGGGCACGTCGATGAAGATGCAGGGCGTGCGCCCCTCGAGGCGCACGGTCTCGAGCTTCATGCCGGGGATTGGATGTTTTTCGCACCAGCGCGCGGCGAGCTTCGCAGCTTCTTCGATGTAGCCGTGCGATTGCCAGTCGCGGTCGAAATGCGGCGACTTGGCCGGGATGCGTATGTATTCGACTAGCGTCGGGACGATCGCGTCGTCCCAGAACTCGGACAAATTACCCAACTGAGGGTTCACTTCTGCGGCGGAACGTAGCCCGACGCGGTATCGGCGCCCTGGCCGAAGAAATGCCGCTCGGTCTGCTCCATGAGGTACTTACGCGCGCGCGGGTCGGCGAGGTTCAGCCGATTCTCATTCACCAGCATGGTCTGCTGCTTCAGCCACTGCGCCCATGCTTCCTTCGAGACGTTTTCCCAGATGCGCTTGCCGAGATCGCCGGGATAAGGCGGGAAATCGAGACCGTCGGCCTCGCGGCCGAGCTTGACGCACTTCACCATCCGAGCCATCGGAAAATTATATGCGTTTGAAGAAGACCTTCGAACCGCGGCGCCAGTTGTACATGGTCTGGCGTTGTGAGGGTAGCGCGCTCACGTCGCCGGGGCGGAAGCCCTGCTCGACGAACCAGTGCGCGGCGTGCGTCGTCAGCGCGAACAGCTTGCGCAGCTTGAGCCCTTTGGCACGTTCCTGGCACGCGAGGAGCAGCCTTTCGCCGTAGCCGGCGTCGCGGTAATCGGGTGCAACGGCGAGGCAGGCGAATTCTGCGCTCTTGTCCTCCGCGAAAGGGTAGAGCGCCGC
>JAFARH010000313.1 GCA_019245555.1 Betaproteobacteria bacterium | reverse complement strand
ACCGCCTGGTCAATGTACTTGTAGGGCAGCGTGCCGTGGTCGTTCATGGACGCCATGATGGTGGACACGTCATCGCCGTTCCACTCGAACGTCACCTTGCGCCGATGGGCGTTGTGCTCCATCTTCTCCAGCGCTTCGCGACCAATGAAGTCATGGTCGAACTTGACGAACCCGCCGTAGCCCATCTCGTAGGGCGTGACGTAGTAGTCCTCGATACGGGTCGAGTTC
This sequence comes from Betaproteobacteria bacterium, assembly GCA_019245555.1. Taxonomy (GTDB): domain Bacteria; phylum Pseudomonadota; class Gammaproteobacteria; order Burkholderiales; family SG8-39; genus SCGC-AG-212-J23. The sequence goes on along the minus strand of JAFARH010000313.1, from coordinate 6,611 downwards.
ATGCTGCCGCCCATCGAGCCGGTCGCCTCGTAGCTATTGGCCGGCAACCACTCGCGGTACTTCTTCATCTTTTCGCCCGTGTACACCGCGGGTAGCGGCGAGGGGATCCAACCAGACTCGCAGGTGTTGGTCGCGTAGGCGCGAGCGCCGACTTCCTTCAAGCCGAAATCTCTTCCGGCGACGACGATGGCCGCGCGGATCTTCTCGCGCTCGGCGTACGGGCCCCAGATCTCGAGGCCTGGCGCGCCGGCCATGCCATGACGCAGCGTGCGCACTTTGCGGCCGGCGATCTTCATCGTCGCCATGTGGAAGAACTTGAGCTCGGGCAGCGGACCGCCGTTCAATTTCTCGATCACCTTCCAGGCATTCGGCCCCTGGATCTGGAAGCGGTAGTTGCGCCGCTTTATGGCGAGCCCCTTCGTGTTGCCGGGAGAGCGGTCGTCCTTGACCGTCTTCACCTTGAATCCGCCGGTCTTGGCGTGGAACTCGATCCAGTTCGCGGCGGGCGCGCGACCGACGAACACCAGGTGGTCTTTCTCCAGGTGGAAGAGGATGCCGTCGCCGATCACGTAGCCGTCGTAGTTGCAGGGCGCGAGCTGCTTCGCGCGGTTCACCGGGAAGTTGGCGAAGCTGTTCATGCCGAGGTAGGTGAAGAGCTTGAGCGCGTCCTTGCCCTTCACGTATTGCTCGACCATGTGATGCGACTGGTCGAAAAGCACGGCGGTCTTCGCCCACGCTGCCTGCTCGTCGCGCCAGTTGGAGAACTCGCCGGGCACGACGGGATAGACGTACGCGCCGATCTGCGAGTTGCGCAGCATGGTGACGGGATTGCCTGCCGCCTTGAGCACTTCCTCAAGGTTCTTGTGTGCCATGAATTCCTCCTTAGGCTGCTTGCTTGAGGGCGAGCGCTTTGTCTGTCGCTTCCCAGGTGAAGTCGCGGTCCTCGCGGCCGAAGTGGCCGTAGGCGGCGGTCTTTTCGTAGATCGGGCGGAGCAGGTTGAGCATCTGGATGATGCCCTTGGGTCTCAAGTCGAAGTGCTTGAGGACGAGGCTGGAGAGCGCGTCGTCCGACATTCGGCCCGTGCCCTGCGTGGTCACCATCACGCTCGTGGGACGCGCCACGCCGATCGCGTACGACACTTGCACCACGCACTTCGACGCGAGTCCGGCCGCGACGATGTTCTTCGCGACGTAGCGAGCCGCATAGGCGGCAGAACGGTCGACCTTCGACGGATCCTTGCCGGAGAACGCACCGCCGCCGTGCGGCGAGGAGCCGCCGTAGGTATCGACGATGATCTTGCGACCAGTGACGCCGCAATCGCCCTTCGGCCCGCCGATCTCGAACGCGCCGGTCGGGTTGACGAGGTAGTTGATCTTGCCCTTCACCATGCTCTTCGGCAGAACAGGCTTGATCACGTCTTCGATGATGGCTTCGGAAAGCTTCTTGTGCTCGATGCCCTTGGCGTGCTGCGTCGAGAGCACCACGGTATCGATCGAGTCCGGCTTGCCGTTCACATAGCGCACCGTGACCTGCGACTTCGCATCCGGTCGCAGCCACGAGAGCTTGCCGTTGCGACGCAGCTCCGCCTGACGCTCGACGAGGCGATGCGAGAGAAAGATCGGCAGCGGCATGTAGGACGGCGTCTCGTCGCACGCATAGCCGAACATGAGGCCCTGGTCGCCCGCGCCTTGCTCGAGATCGAGTCCCTTACCTTCGTCCACGCCTTGCGCGATGTCGGGCGACTGCTGGCCGTAGGCGAGGAGCACCGTGCAGGTCGCGGCGTCGAAGCCGAGCGCCGGGTCGGTGTAGCCGATGCGCTTGATGGTGTTGCGCGCGACTTCGTCGTAGTTGACGCGCGCGTTGGTCGTGATCTCGCCCGCGAGCACGACCAGGTTGTCCTTGACGAGTGTTTCGGCTGCGACGCGAGAGGTCTTGTCCTGCTTTAGAATCGCGTCGAGCACCGCATCGGAGATCTGATCGGCGACCTTGTCCGGATGGCCTTCGGACACCGATTCGGAAGTGAAAAGAAAATCGCTCATTGCGCCGGCTAGCTCCCTTGGAGAAGGCCGCAAGGATATCAAATTTGTACTGTTTCCCGACGGTATAAGAGCGATTGATGCGCACACTTTTTCGCCTGTTCGCAGCGCTTCCGCTCGGGGTTCTGCATCGGTTGGGAAGTGTCCTCGGCTGGATGATCTATGGGATGTCACCCACGTATCGCCGGCACCTGCGCGAGAACCTGAGCGCTGCGCGCTATAGCGATGCTCGCGTGCGACGCGGCGCAATCGCTGCTGCGGGCCAGATGATCACGGAGTTGCCGGCACTGTGGCTGCGACCGCATGCAGAGGTGGCCGCGCTGGTGAAGGAGACGCCAGGTGCCGACGAGGCGTACGCCGAGCAGAAAGCGGGCAAGGCGATCCTTTTCCTCACACCGCACATGGGTGCGTTCGAAGCCGCCGCGCAATATGCGGCGAGCCGCATGCCCATCACCGTGCTCTATCGCCGCCCGAAGGCGGCCTGGCTCGATCCGCTCATGCGCGAAGGCCGCGGCCGCTCGAACGTGCGCCTCGTGTCGGCTGACTTCGGCGGCGTGCGCGAGATCCTCTCTGCAGCGAAGCGTGGCGAAGCGATCGGGCTCCTGCCGGACCAGGTGCCGGGCGTCGGCGAGGGCGAATGGAGCGATTTCTTCGGGCGTCCTGCTTACACCATGACGCTCGCGGCGAAGCTCGCAGAGCGCGACAACGTCGCCTGCTATCTCGCCTTCGCCAAGCGGTTGCCCCGCGGCCAGGGCTACTCGATCACCGTGCGAAGGCTGCCCGAGGCACGCGCGGGTGAGAGCGCAACGCGGCGCATGAATCGCGCGCTGGAAGAGCTGATCGCCGAATGCCCGGAGCAGTACCTGTGGGGCTACAACCGTTACAAAATTCCTGCCGGAGCCGAGGCCCCGCCGAAATGAGTCGCATCGTCTTTGCGCTGATGTGGCTTGTGCACGGATTGCCGTTCCGCGCACTCACCGCGATCGGCAATGGTGTCGGCGCACTCCTCTACTGGCTGATTCCCGAGCGCCGGCGCGTAACGCGCATCAACCTGGAAAAATGTTTTCCTGTCATGTTGCCCGCCGAACGCGAGCGGTTGGCGCGAGGTGCGTTCCGCTGCTTTTGTCGAGCCTTCGTCGATCGCGCGGTCCTATGGTGGGGATCTCCGGAGCGCATCCGTGCGATGGTGCGGCTCGAGGGGCTGGAGCATCTCCGCGCCGCAGGCGAGCACGTCATCGTGCTGGCGCCGCATTTTGCCGGCCTCGACGCAGCCGGCATTCGCCTCTCCATGGAAGGGAACCTTTCGTCGCTCTATTCGCACCAGAAGGATCCGGTGCTCGATCGCCTATTGCTCAAAAGCCGCACGCGATTCCAGCCGCACATCGTGTCGCGCCAGCAGGGCCTGCGCAAAGTGCTGCGCTGGATCAAGGATGGAATCCCGTTCTATTACCTGCCCGATCTCGACTTCGGCAGGAAAGGCACGACCTTCGTCCCGTTCTTCGGCGTGCCGGCTGCCACAGCCACCGGACTCTCGGCGATCGCACGCTCGACCGGTGCACAGGTCGTGCCCTGCGTGGCGCGCATGCTGCCGCACGGCGGGTATGTGGCACAGTTCTATCCCGCCTGGCGCGATTTTCCGAGCGGCGACGAGAAGACCGACGCTCGCCGGATGATGGCGTTCATCGAGGAGCGCGTGCTGGAGATGCCCGAGCAGTACCACTGGCTGCACAAGCGATTCAAGACGCGGCCCGAAGGCGAGCCGAGGTTCTATTGAAGATTGCCGTGATTGGCGCCGGCCACATGGGCCGCTACCACGCCGAGAAGTTCGCCGCGCTGCGCGGCGCCAAGCTTGTCGCGGTGGTCGACGCCGATAGCGCACGCGCTTCCGCGTTGGCCAGCAAGCTCGACACGGAGCCGTTGATCAATCATCGCGAGCTGTTCGGCAAAGTCGACGCGGCAGTCGTTGCAGTGCCGACCGATCGCCACCACGCGGTGGCACGTGAGTGCCTGCAGCAGGGTATGCATCTTCTGATCGAGAAGCCGATCGCCACCACGCTCGCCGAAGCGGACGAGCTGATCGAGCTCGCCGCGCGGAAGCAGCTCGTATTGCAGACGGGGCATGTCGAGCGCTACAACAAAGCGTTTCGGGCGCTCGCCAAGCGCATGGAGCGGCCGATCTTCATCGAGAGCGAGCGGCTGGCCGCGTTCAAGCAGCGGGGCGCGGAGGTCGATGTTGTGCTCGACTTGATGATCCACGACCTCGATCTCGCCTGTTCACTCGCGCGGGCAGAGCCCTCGAACGTCAGCGCGCTCGGGTTTCGCGTGGTGACGAACGACATCGACATCGCCAACGCACGCATCGAATTCGAGAACGGCTGCGTCGCGAGTCTCTCGGCGAGTCGCGTCAGCCAGACCGCCGTGCGCAAGCTGCGGGTATTTCAACCCGGCCTCTACGTCTCCGCCGACCTGCAGGCCGGGAAGCTGCGCTACGTGCGCAGCGCAAAGGGTGAGATCGAGCAGATCGATGAGACCCATCCCGGCGGCGATGCGTTGGCCGACCAAGCCGCTGCCTTCGCAACCGCCGTGCGCAAGAACTCTGCTGCTGAGATCGATGGCTCCCAGGGACGCCGCGCGCTCGAGCTGGCGCTTACCGTCGGCCGACTTGTGCGCGAACGCCTGCAAAAATTCGCGTGAAGCTCCCATTCACCAAGATGCAAGGCACCGGCAACGACTTTGTCGTCCTGGACTTTACGGCTCGGCCATTTGCGCTCACGCGCGAGCAACTGCGGAAGATCGCCGATCGCCACCGCGGCGTCGGCTGCGACCAGATCCTGGTGATCGAGAAGCCGCAATCGGCCGGAGCCGATTTCCGCTACCGGATCTTCAATGCCGATGGCGGCGAGGTGGAGCAATGCGGCAACGGCGCGCGCTGCTTCGTGAAGTTCGTGCACGGGCGCGGCATGACCGAGAAGCGCGAGATCTCGGTCGAGACACTCGGCGGCCTGATCCGACCGAGGCTCGAAGCGGACGGCGAAGTAAGCGTGGACATGGGGAGGCCCGTCTACTCCGGCGTGGAAAACCTAGACATCGCCGAGGTCGCGATCGTCTCGATGGGCAACCCGCACGCCGTCCAGTTCGTGCCTAACGTGGACTCGGCGCCGGTGACGACCGAGGGCTCGCGGCTAGAGCATCACTCGCGATTCCCGCAGGGAGTGAACGCGGGCTACGCGCAGGTGCTCGACCGGAACCACATCAAGCTCCGCGTATGGGAGCGCGGCTCCGGCGAGACGCTGTCGTGCGGCACCGGCGCCTGCGCCGCGGTAGTCGCCGGCATCTCGCAGCAGCGCCTGGAGTCGCCGGTGCGCGTGGAGACGCGCGGCGGAGCGTTGACCATCTCTTGGGCGGGCGGCGACAATGCCGTGATCATGAAAGGCCCGGCCGAAACCGTCTTCGACGGTACGCTGGAAACATAAGAGCCCAATGAACGCAGACGAGCTTGCCCGTTTCCTCCGCGACAACCCGCAGTTCTTCGACCAGCATCCCGACCTTCTCGAAAAGATCCACGTGCCGCATCCCTATGGCGGCCGCGCCATTCCGCTCGCCGAGCGGCAAACCGTGGCATTGCGCGAGAAGGCGAAGCAGCTCGAGGGCAAGCTCTCGGAGCTGATGAAGTTCGGCGAGGACAACGACGCCATCAGCGAGAAGGTGCATCGCCTCTCGGTCGCGCTCGCCGGCGCGCGAGATTTTCCGGCGCTCACGAGCTCGCTCTACTTCCATCTGAAGGAAGACTTCGCCGTGCCGCATGTCGTGCTGCGCGTTTGGGGCAAAAGCGTGCCGGCTGACTTCAGCGAGGCGCAGGAGGTCGATGCCAAGCAACGGGAGCAGGCGTCGCTCATGGGAGCGCCGCAGTGCGGACCCGCGCAAGGTAACGCCTTCACTACCTGGTTCCGCGACACGGCCGAGCACATCCGCTCTATCGCGCTCGTGCCGCTCGGCCAGACCAGCGTCTTTGGCCTTCTCGCGCTCGGCAGCGAAGACGCCCAGCGCTTCTATCCCGACATGGGCACGCTGTACCTGCGCCGGATTGGCGAGCTCTGTGCCGCAGGCATTACCGCACGACTTTAAGCTCGCGCACGAATATCTCGATGCGCTGAAGCATGAGCGCCGCCTTTCTCCGGCGACGCTGTCCAACTACGCACGCGCCATCGATGTGCTGCTCGCGCTGCGCGACGGCAAACCTCTCCAGGCGCTCGAGCCGGCCGAGGTTCGCCGTTCCATCGCGATGCTCCATGCAAAGGGCCTCTCGCCGCGCACGCTCGCGCTCATCCTCAGCGCCTGGCGCGGCTGGTTCCGCTGGCTCGGCCGCCATAGAGATTTCGCGGTGAATCCGGTGGTCGGCATCCGCGCGCCGAAGGCCGGGCGGCCTTTGCCGAAGGCGCTTTCGGTGGAGGCGACGCAGCGGCTCTTGGATGTGGAGAAAGACGCGAAGCCCATGGCGGTACGCGACCGCGCAATGTTCGAGCTGCTCTATTCATCAGGCTTGCGCCTCGGCGAGCTGATCGGCCTCGATGTCG
>JAFARH010000204.1 GCA_019245555.1 Betaproteobacteria bacterium | reverse complement strand
GGCGTAGCAGCTCGTGCCGGCGTTGAGAAGGCCCGACACAGTCGAGCCGGCCACCGGGGCCTTGAACCATACGTCGAGCGAGCCCGAAAGCGGCGCTGGCGTGGCGATGATGCCCGTCGTTGGCGTCGGTGTCGGCGTGACCGTCGGAGTTGGCGTCACCGTGACCACCGGAGTGGGTGTGGGCGTCACGGTGGGCGTCGGCGTCACCGTAGTCGTGTCGGTCGCGCCGGCATCAGCCAGCACGAACGAGCGCAGGTTCGTCTCGGTGTACTTGCTGCCGCTCGGGTCGTTGACAAGCACCGGCGAGCCGAGCAGCACTTTGCGGCTAGTGCTGAAGTTGCTCCAGTTGTAATACCCGAACTTCGCGTAATCCTGGTAGCCCGGGGTGTTCCAGCCGATGGGGCCCGAGTAGTCGACGATCTGGTTGCCATCCATCCAGACCTGCAAGAGGCCCGTCGAGTCGAGCGCGTGGCGGAACTTGAAGACGAACGTCGTCCACTGCCCGAACTTGATCGGAATCTCGGGATACTTGTAGCTGTTCTGGCTGCCGCTCGAGTCCGTCCAGGTGCGGAATACCTGGAAGGTGCGACCGCCGGATGGTCCGCCGTAAGTGGCGAGCGTGAACGACGGGCTGTAGCCGAGGTTGCTGTTGCCGGCGTGGAGCTGTGCGCCGAAGAGCGCGGCATCGCCAGCCGGCAGGGTGCCCCAATCGGGGATGAGCACGCGCACGGCCATCCAGTAGGTCTTGCCGTTGTCCACCGACGGCGGCATCTCGATCTCGGATCGCTTAGAGCCTGACGTGGTCGGGTCGCTTGGCGCGAGCTGGACCTCGATCGCCTGCTTAGTCGAATCTGCCGGGTCGGCGCTCTTGCCGAACCGCACCGTCTCGCCATTCGGCAGCGTCGTACCATTGATGCCAGTCTCGGGAATCTGGTTCGCGCTCGGGTACTGGCCGAGCACCTGCGCGCCCCAGCCCGACTGCTGCGAGAACGGCACGTTGCCGCTCGCCTTGCCGAGGATGTCGGCAGCGGAGATGGCGGCTGCCGCCGTCGACGTCGCTGTAGGCGTCACGGTCGGAGTCGGTGTCACAGTGGGAGTCGGCGTGACTGTTGGTGTCGGAGTTACGGTCGGCGTGGGCGTCACGGTCGGAGTCGGCGTGGCCGAGGCGTTCTGCACGTTGATCGCGATGACGTCGCTGCGGGTCGAGCCGTCGGAAGCGACTGCGGTGGCGGTGAGCTGGTGGCTGCCGTTCGCAAACTTCGTTGTATCGATCACGCATTGCATTCCGTCCGACGGCGTAGTGTCGGTGCCGACGGCGGTGTTATCCACGGAGAAGCGGACGCTCGAGATCGAGCCCGATGCGTTCACGTAGCAATTCGAGCCGCCGTTCAGCATGCCGGACACGGTTGCGCCCGCACTGGGAGCCTTGAACCACACGTCGAGCGCACCGGAAAGCGGTGCAGGCGTCGAGCCGCTGCTCGTCGTCGGTGTCGGCGTTGGCGTTAAGGTTGGCGTCGGGGTCACCGTCGGCGTCGGTGAGACGGTGCCGCCGCTGTTGCTGATGGTGATGGCGAGGTCCGCTTCGGTCGAGTTACCCGAGGCGTCATAGGCCACCGCGCGCAACGTGTACGGGCCGTCCTTCAGCTGGGTCGTCGGGAAGTTGCACGTGAAAGGCGCGCTGTACGCGTTATTGATCTGCCAGTTGTCCGCCCAGAACGTGACGCGCGTCGCGCCACTCGTGGTGACGGCGCAGGCATTGCCGCTGACGTTGCCGGAGAGCACGGCGTTATTCGCCGGTGCATTCCAGGACACGGTGGGCGCAGCTTGCGCTGCAATAGGCAGCGCGCCGCAGGCCGCAAGAACGGCGAGTGCAATAGGAGTCTTATGAAACTTCATGGAGCTTCTCCCTTCGATTGCGGCAATACAGGTGTCTCGCCGCGGTTGTAGTTCGCGGTGGGACAAGAGCACGGGGTATGCCAGCGGGAGAAGTTGCGTTACATCAGGGACTTATTACTCGCGTGTAGTTTTCAACACTACGAATCTGTGGTGAGACGACGACGGCATGTAGTCCGAAAAGCTTAAGTTACTGTTTGCGCGCCGTTCTTAATGTCGCCGCATCCCGACTTTCGCCTGCATCGAGACCGAAGCGCAGAGCGACGGCGCCGTTTTCCTGCGCGCCGATGTCGGGCGCCGCGCCGACGTAATTGTCGTTGAAGTTGGGAATGCGCACGCCGCGATCGACGCCGGCATTTGCCTTCTCGCTTTCGATGCCGTGCTGCTCCGCGCCGCGATACGTGCTGAGCTTGCCGTTGTAGAGATCGTAGTCGAAGTCGTTGCCGGAGCCCCCGGCCTCGTTGATCGCTTCCCAGCCCGACTTCCAGATGAGCCACAGGTTGTTGCGAGAAACGGAATTCGTCAGCGGCTGGCCGCTGTTTCCGGAAATACCTTGGCCTGCGCCCTGCGGTCCGCCGAGCGATGTGTTGTGGAAGAAGTAGCGGCGGCCGCCGCCCCACTCGTCGGTACGTCCGGCCTTCGCAAAGGGACCGCGATCGTCTGCCTCGGGCGCGCGCTCCGACATCTTCCGGCTCCGGGCGTATACATTTCTGAAGACGTAGAGCGGGCCGTTGTGGGTGACCGTGCTCGCGACGCCGGTCGCCGTGAGATCCAGATAGTTGCCCCAAATGCGCACGTTGCGATTGCCGCCCTCGGACTCGATACCATCGTCCCAGGCGTGCGAGATCTTGTTGCCGTAGATGTCGCTATCGGCGTTCGGGAAGCCGATGTCGGAGAAGTTGTCTTCGCCGCCGATGCCGTCGTTGAAGTAGTGCCCGTCCTCGCTATAGATCTCGTTGTAGCGGATCACGTGGTTTCCGCCGCAGTGGCTGTAGGTGAGCGCCTGCGGCCCCGCCGGGTGTCCCCACGACCAGCTGTTCGCGCCGTAGCGCGGATGGTGGATGCGGTTCCGCTGCACGATCGTGCGCTCCATCCGCCAATCCTTCGAGCAGACGGCGCGCACGCCGGCGTCCATGTCCATGCCGATCTGCCAGCCCTTGCTGTTCGTATAGCGAAAGCGCCCCCAGCCGCTGATGTCGTTGTCTTCGATCACGACGTCGTGCGCGCCGGGCATCAGCTTGATCGCGTCCTGCTTCGCCCCCTTCAGTGTGAAGCCGCGCACGATCACGTACGGCGCCGCGATCGTGATGTTGCTGTCACCGCCTTCGATCGTTGCGCCCTCGTACAGCACATAGCCCGACGCGGTGCCGCCGTCGCTGATGTTGAGCGGTTGATTGGAAGCAACCTTAACCGTGCGAGCAATCGGAAACTTTTCGCTCCATGTGCTCGCGCTGAACAGCGTGCCGCCGACCTTCATTTCATACTTCGTGCCCGGCTCGAGCTGCACGAGACTGCCGCGGCATTCCCGATTGCGGGCGTCGAACCACAACGGAAGGCCCTCGCGCCATGAGGCATCTCCGCTTTTACGAAACTGGATTGGGCAGCCCCCTGGTCCGGGATCGGAGGGCGGTGTCCAATAGACGCCGATCGATTCGAACGTCGAAATCGCGCGCGGCTCTGCAGCAAAGAGAGCGGACGGAACGATCAACGCTAGAAAAACGAGCGATTTCATGCGCTCAGAATTGCTCGCCTGATTAGATGCGGTCTACCGCGCGCGGAAGACTAAAAAGTGCATGTCAGAGAATCACCGACACGCGTGTCGAATATGCACTACAGCCTTGAAGAAAAAAGAGAAAAGGCATGGCAAAGCGTCATCTGCATGCCTATACTCCGCCCCACAGGGAACCCGACAGACCAAAGAGGGATGCAATGAGAATACTCATCGCCGACGACCATCCGATCGTTCGCCATGGCCTTAAGCAGATGCTGGCGTCTGATCCATCAGCGACTGTTGTAGGTGAAGCCACGAATGGCGACGAAGCGCTCGACATGGCGCGCAAGGTGGAATGGGACATGGCGATCTTCGATTTCTCCATGCCCGGCCGCAGCGGCCTCGATCTGCTCGGCGACATCAAGAAGGAATTCCCCGGCAAGCCCGTGCTGATCCTCTCGATGCATTCCGAGGACGTGCATGGCTCGCGCGTGCTCCGCGCAGGCGGCGCCGGCTACATCACGAAGGACAGCGCGCCGCAGGAGCTCTCCACCGCGGTCCGTAAAGTGGCGAATGGCGGCAAGTACGTTTCCGCGTCGCTTGCGGAGATCCTGGCTTCGGAATGCTCCAGTGATCCGCAGAAGGCGCTGCACGAGAAACTCTCCGATCGCGAATATCGCGTCATGTGGCTGCTCGCGACGGGCAAGCAGATCAGCGAGATCGCCCGCGAAATGGGCCTCTCACCCAGCACCGTCAGTACGTATCGCACGAGGATCCTTCGCAAGCTTGGGCTTGCGAGCAACGCCGCGCTCGTCCATTACGCCGTCCGCCACCAGCTCGTAGGGTGAACATGTCGGAAGCAGCCACTGCAGCGCGCAGCGCAGCGGTGCCCGCATCTACTCCTGACGGTTTTTCGCCGGAGACGGCGAGCGAGTCCGCGCCGCAGGCGAAGATTCTGCTCGTCGACGACGAGCCGAAGAGCCTCTTCGCGCTGCAGGAGCTCCTCTCCAGCCTCGTCCAGAACCTGCTGATCGCCCAGTCGGGCGAAGAGGCGCTGCGCCTCGCGCTGAAGAACGACTTCGCGGTGATCCTGCTCGATGTGCGCATGCCAGGCATCGACGGCTTCGAGACCGCTCGCCTCATTCGCTCTCGCGAGCGCTCGCGCCTCACGCCGATCATCTTCCTCACCGCTGCGGCGGACGAAATGAGCTCGATGTTCCGCGGGTATGAGGTCGGTGCCGTCGACTATCTGCAGAAGCCTGTGGTGCCGGAGATACTGAAAAGCAAAGTGGCGGTATTCGTCGAGCTCCACCGCAAGACCGAACGGCTGCGCGAGTCGGAAGAGAAATTACGGCGCCTTGCCGCGCACCTCATCTCGGTCCGGGAAGAGGAGCGGGCCCACATAGCGCGCGAGATCCACGACGAGCTCGGCCAGGTGCTCACCGGCCTCAAGATGGAAGTTACCTGGCTCGCGAAGCGCCTGCGCGAGAAGCCGCTCCTCGAGAAGACGGACTCGATGTGCAAGCTGATCGACACGACGGTGCAGACGGTGCGCAAGATCGCGACTGGGCTGCGCCCGGAGATGCTGGACGACATGGGTCTCATCGCGGCCGTCGGCTGGCAGGCGAAGGAATTCCAGAAGCGCACCGGCATCCGCTGCCGCGCCAAGCTGCCGCCGGAAGTGAAGATCGACATCGACATCTCGACGACGATGTTCCGCATCTTCCAGGAGATCCTCACGAACGTCGCGCGCCACTCGCGTGCCACGCGCGTGGATATCGAGCTGACGCTGAGCGAGGAGCGCGTGGCGCTGGAGGTCGTCGACAACGGCGTCGGCATAGGCGACGAAGATGTGACGGGCAAGAAATCGCTGGGCCTGCTCGGCATGCACGAGCGGGCGCTGCTTTTCGGCGGCGAAGTGAAGATCACCGGCACGCCGGGTCATGGCACGCGCGTGTCGGTTTCCATTCCCATGAAGCAGAAGGCGTGACCGAAGTGAAAGTCATCATCGCCGACGACCATCCAGTGGTCCGACAAGGCCTGCGGCAGATGCTCGCCGTGGAGCAGGACCTCACCGTCGTGGGCGAAGCTCGCAACGGCCAGGAAGTGGTGGAGCTCTCGCGGCGCGTGCCGTGGGAAGTTGCCGTGCTCGACTACAACATGCCCGGCAAGAACGGGCTCGAGCTCATCAAGGAGCTACGCCAGCGCTATCCAGGGCGCGCGGTGCTGATCCTTTCGATGTACCCGGAGGACCGCTATGCGGTCAGGGCACTCAAGGCCGGCGCTGCGGGATATCTGACGAAAGAAAGCGCGCCCGAAGAGCTGGTGAGCGCGATCCGCAAGGTTGCCGGCGGCGGACGCTATGTGACGCCGACGCTCGGCGAGAAGCTCGCGCTCGAGCTCGAAGACAATCGCGGCAAGCCGCTGCACGAGACCCTGTCCGACCGCGAATACCAGGTGATGTGGATGATCGCCTCGGGCAAGACGGTGCGGCAGATCGCCGACGAGCTCTTTCTTTCTCCGAACACAGTCAGCACGCATCGCACTCGCATCCTTCGCAAGATGAACATGAAGTCGAACGCGGAGTTGATGCACTACGCCATCGCCCATCACCTGGTCGATTGAGCGGTTCGTTGTAGTTCAAACAGCGACAGGCCGGCGATGCCGTTCGCCGATACCCCGTGTCGTTTTTGCCCAGTAGCATCCGAGACTTAGCGCTAGAACACCCCGCAAGGGAGTCCCATGGAATCCATCCACGCAGGCCTGCAAATCATGCTCGACCGCGGCGAGCTGCTGAAGTGTCTCCGGCAGCTGAAGCGCGGCGACTTCTCGGTCCGCATGCCGCTCAACATGACCGGCATCGACGGCGAGATCGCGCAGGCATTCAATGACGTCGTCGAGCTCGAGGAAGCGAAGGCCGCCGAAATCTCACGCGTCGCGGAGCTCGTCGGCAAGGAAGGCCAATTCAACCATCGCATGAACGTGCCGTCGGCGACCGGCGGCTGGGCGGATGTCGTCGAGTCGATCAATACGCTCGTGAGCGACGTGATGCTGCCGATGCATGAGGTGGCGCGCGTGATCGGGGCGGTGGCGAAGGGCGATCTCTCGCAGACGATGGTGCTCGAAGCCGAAGGCCGGCCGCTGCGTGGCGAGGCGCTGCGCCTCAGCACCGTCGTGAACACGATGGTCGGGCAGCTGAACAGCTTCTCGTCCGAGGTGTCGCGCGTCGCGCGCGAGGTCGGCACCGACGGCAAGCTCGGCGGCCAAGCGCAGGTGCCGGGTGTCGCAGGCGTGTGGAAGGACCTCACCGACAATGTGAACTCGATGGCCGCGAACCTCACCGGCCAGGTGCGCAACATCGCGGAGGTCACGACCGCAGTCGCGAAGGGCGACCTCTCGAAGAAGATCACGGTAGATGTGAAAGGCGAGATCCTCGAGGTGAAGTTGACCGTCAACACGATGGTCGACCAGCTGAACGCGTTCGCCGCCGAGGTGACTCGTGTGGCAAGGGAAGTCGGAACCGAGGGCAAGCTCGGCGGCCAGGCGCAGGTGCGCGGCGTTGCCGGCGTGTGGAAGGACCTCACCGACAACGTGAACTTCATGGCGGCGAACCTCACCGGACAGGTGCGCAACATCGCGGAGGTCGCAGCGGCCGTGGCGCGGGGCGATCTCTCGAAGAAGATCACGGTCGACGTCAAAGGCGAGTTCGCCGAGATGAAGAGCGTGATCAACACGCTCGTCGATCAGCAAAACGCCTTCGTCTCCGAGGTATCACGCGTCGCGCGCGAGGTCGGGACGGAAGGCAAGCTCGGCGGTCAGGCGGTCGTGCCCGGCGTCGCGGGCGTATGGAAGGACCTCACCGACAACGTGAACTCGATGGCCGCGAACCTCACCGGCCAGGTGCGCAACATCGCGGATGTAACGACCGCAGTGGCGAAGGGCGACCTCTCGAAGAAGATCACCGCGGAGGCGAAGGGCGAGGTGCTCGAGTTGAAGAGCACCGTCAACACGATGGTCGATCAGCTCAATGCCTTCGCCGGCGAGGTATCGCGCGTCGCGCGGGAGGTGGGAACGGACGGCAAGCTCGGCGGGCAGGCGACGGTGAAGGGTGTCGGCGGCGTCTGGAAGGACCTCACTGAGAACGTGAACTCCATGGCCGCCAACCTCACCGGCCAGGTGCGCAACATCGCGGAGGTCACGACGGCCCTGGCTAAGGGCGACCTCTCGAAGAAGATCACCGCCGAAGCGCGCGGCGAGATCCTCGAGCTCAAGAGCACGATCAATACGCTCGTCGATCAGCTGAATGCATTCGCCGGCGAAGTTGTGCGCGTTGCTCGCGAAGTGGGCACGGACGGCAAGCTCGGCGGCCAGGCTACGGTGCCGGGCGTGGCCGGCGTGTGGAAGGACCTGACCGATAACGTGAACCTGCTCGCCGCGAACCTTACCGGCCAGGTACGGAACATCGCGGAGGTCACGACCGCGGTCGCGAAAGGCGATCTCT
>JAFARH010000145.1 GCA_019245555.1 Betaproteobacteria bacterium | reverse complement strand
ACGATGAAATCCACCCACTCCTTCGCCCTGATGGCCATCCCGATGGCCGCGATGCTCGCAGCCTGCAGTCAAAAAGCGCCCCCCGCCGAGCCGCCGCGCCCCGTGCGCACGGTCGAACTGCGCTACGACGCCGCGCGCGAGACGAACCGCTATGCCGGCGTCGTGCGCGCGCGGCACGAAGTGGACGAAGCGTTCCGCGTCGGGGGCAAGGTCGCGCAGCGCAAGGTCGACGTCGGCCAAGTCGTGCGCGAAGGCGACGTGCTCGCGGTCCTCGATGCCACTGATTACCGGCTCGCCGAAGAAGCGGCGCGCCAGCAGCTCCTCGCCGCCGAAACGCACGCCCGCCAAGCCGAGTCGGACCGCAAGCGCCTCGAAGCGCTGAAGACCGACGGCTCAGTCAGCGCGTCCGACGACGAGCACGCCGCGAGTGAGGCGAACAAGGCAAATGCCGCCGCCGCAGCGGCCGCGCGCCAGCTCCAGCTCGCCGCCAACCGGCTGAAGTACACGGTGCTGCGCGCCTCGCGTAGTGGTGTGGTGACGCAAGTGCGTTTCGAGATCGGGCAGGTCGTGGCCGAGGGCCAGCCGGGCGTAGCGGTCGCCGACGACGCGGAGCCGGAGATCGTGGTGGACGTTCCGGAAGACCATGTCGCCGGATTCAAGAAAGCGACATTCAAGGCCACGCTCCCCAGCCAGCCGAACGAAACCTTCGACGTCACGCTGCGTGAAATTTCGCCCCAGGCTGCACTGCAAACGCGAACGTACCGGGCCCGCCTTCAGCCGAGCGCCCGCCGCGATCTTCCGCTCGGCGCCACGGCCACGCTTCTGGTTCAGCGCGATTCCGCCAGCGCCGAAGTGGCCACGATCCCCTCGACCGCCATCACCCAGAAAGACGGTCACCCCGCGCTATGGGTCGTGCACCGCACAGGAGCCAACGCGGTCGGCACGGTAGAGCTCGTCAGTGTCGAGGTTGAGGCCTATCGCAACGAAGAAGTGCTGGTCTCTGGACGGCCTGCGGGTGAGCTCGTAGTCGCCGCCGGTGTCCACAAGATGGCGCCCGGCCTCCAGGTCGCGCTTTCCGATCTCGCGGCACAAGCCGCACTGACCAAGCAGGCATCCCGATGAAATCTTTCAACCTCACCGAGTGGGCGCTCGGGCACCGCACGATCGTCCTCTTCCTCATTCTTGCCATCGCGATCGCCGGAGCGTTCAGCTTCGCGCGCCTTGGTCAGCTCGAGGATCCGAAGTTCTCCGTGCCGTCAATGACGGTGATGATCATGTGGCCGGGCGCCACCGCGCAGCAGGTGCAGGACGAGGTGCTCAATCGCATGGAGAAGAAATTCGAACAGCTCGACCACTTCGAGAAGGTCGTCACGTATGCGCGCCAAGGGTACGGTGGCATGACGCTGACGGTCCGCGGCGGCACCTCGCACGCCGATCAGCGTGAAGCCTGGTACCAGGCACGCAAGAAGTTCTCCGACGTCAGGGATGAGCTCCCCGAAGGCGTCATCGGGCCGATCTTCAACGACGAATACGGTGACGTGACCGCGCTCCTCTATGCGGTGAAGGCGGATGGCGTCAGCCACTCCGAGCTGTCGGATATCACTGAGGACATCAAGCGGCGGCTGCTCAAGGTGCCGATGGTGAAAAAAGTGGACATCTACGGCAAGCAGGCGAAGAAGGTCTACGTGGAGTTCTCGCACCAGCGACTCGCCGCGCTTGGCATCACGCCGCTGATGATCGCCGAGAGTCTGCGCAGCCAGAACAGCATCAGTCCCGCCGGCTCGATCGACACGAACGGCGATCGGGTTCTCGTGCGCGTCACTGGCCAGTTCGCTGGCGAAGACGACATCCGCAACGTGCCCATCACGGCTGGCGGGCGCACGATCAAGCTCGGCGACATCGCCACCGTTACACGCGGTTACGAGGATCCGCCGACGTACACCGTGCGGCACAACGGCCAGCAGGTGCTGATGCTCGGCATCGTCATGACCGACGACGGCAACGTGGTCGAGCTTGGCAAGACGATCGAGAAGGCGGTCGCGAAAGTGCAGAGCGAGCTGCCCTACGGCGTCGAGCTCGAGCGCGTGGCGGACCAGCCGACTACGGTGGCAGAAGCCGTATGGGAGTTCGAGCGCTCGCTGATGGAAGCGCTGACCATCGTGCTCGCCGTGAGCCTGCTAAGCCTCGGCTTTCGCACCGGCATCGTGGTCGGCCTGGCAGTGCCGATCGTGCTGGGCGCGGTCGCCATCATGATGCTCGCGATGGGTTGGAACCTCGAGCGGATCTCGCTCGGCTCGCTCATCATTGCCCTCGGACTGCTCGTCGACGACGGCATCATCGCCGTCGAGATGATGGTGGTGAAGATGGAGCAGGGCTGGGACCGCGTGAAGGCGGCCGCTTTCTCCTATGAAGCCACAGCGATGCCCAGGCTCACGGGCGCGCTCATTACCGTCGCCGCTTTCATGCCGATCGGCTTCGCCAAATCCTCGACCGGCGAATACGCCGGCGGCATTTTTTGGATCGTCGGCACGGCCGTCGTCCTCTCCTGGATCGTTTCGGGACTCTTCACGCCTTACCTCGCGGTGAAGATGCTGCCGGATTTCGCCAAGCACGCCGCCGCAGGCGCGCACGCCGATCCGTATGACACGCCGTTCTACCGCCGCCTTCGCGGAGCGATCAACTTCGCTCTGGAACGCCGGTGGTGCGTGATCGGCGGGACGGCGGCACTCTTCGCTCTCGCGCTTCCGGCGATGAAGCTCGTGCCGCAGCAGTTCTTCCCCTCGAGCACGCGGCCGGAGCTC
>JAFARH010000090.1 GCA_019245555.1 Betaproteobacteria bacterium | reverse complement strand
AAAATCGGGTTCTAGTTACTTATTCAGGAGTACTTCGGCGTCGTCGTCGGAGATCTTGACGTTCTCCGGCTCGCGCGCGAGGAGCTGCTCGAGGCGCGCGATGTGGCGCTGCTCGTCAGCCGCCATCTCTGCAGCAAAAGCGCAGACCGCGTCGTCGTTGGCGTGCTCGGCCACGTCGACGTAGAAGTTCTGCGCGCGACGCTCGGTCGAGAGCGCGAGCTTGAGAGCGTCACGCGCGCTCTTCGGCGCGGCGACCTTGTCTGCGCCGGCGCCGAGATAGTGCCAGGCGTATTCCCAGCTCTCGAGCTGCGGCAGGTCGCGCTCGGCGGTGCCGAGGGCGAGCGCCTCGTACTGCTCCTGCTCTTCCTTGCCGATGCGCTCGAACTCCTCGGCGAGGTAGTCCATGCCGGCGTCACGCATGAAGCGCTCGAGCTCGACGAAGCGCTTGAATGCATCGCGCTCGATGGCGAGCGCGTGCGCGTAGAGGTCTATGAGCGTTTGCGGAAGGAGTCGCTGTCCCATGGGGCGTAAAGCTAACGTCAGCAAGGTTACGCACGACGTTAGGTCACCACGCCGGAGCGTGGCCCACAGGGTCTGTCGCCGCGGTTGTTAAGCGAATCTACTCAGCTTTGATACCCGCCTCGCGGATCACCCTGCCCCACTTCTCCTTCTCGGCTTTGACGAAGGCGGCGAACTCCTCGGGCGTGTCGGCGGCGGCGTAGGCGCCACCGCTATGCAGCTGCTGCTTCACCTCGGGCGAGCTATAGGCGCGCACCAGCTCACGGTGCAGGACCTGGATTACCGGCGCCGGCGTACCCGCCGGCACGAAGATGCCATTCCAGGCCACCGCCTCGATCTGCGGCATGCCAAGCTCCGCGATCGTCGGCACGTCGGGCAGGATGTCGAGGCGCTGGTCCCCCATGACCGCCAGCACGCGGAGCTTGCCGGAGCGGATCGCGCCGAGCACGACCTGCGGCACCGGGAAGGCCACGTCAAGTTGCCCTCCGGTCAGGTCGGGGACCTCCGAATTCACGCCCTTGTACGGCACGTCCAGGAGCTGCACGCCGCTCTCGAGCTTCAGCATTGCGGCAAAGAGCTGGCTGATGCTGCCCGGCCCGTGCGACGCGACCGAGAAACCGTCGGGTTTCGCCTTCGCGGCCTCGATGAATTCTGGAAGTGTGCGGGCGGGCACCGCCGGATTGACCATGAAAAGGAGCGGCGTCATCGAGAAACGCGAGACCGGAACCAGCTCCTGATTCAACCGGCAGCAAGTATCCGCCGTCAGCAGATCGGCGATCGCATTGTTAATGAGCGCAAGAAAAAGCGTGTGCCCATCGGCGGGCGACTTCACCGCCTCTCGCGCCGCTATGAGACCGTTGGCCCCGGGGCGGTTCTCGACGATGACCGGCTGGCCGAACGCCTCCGAGAGCTTGCTGCCGATCTGACGCGCCCGGATGTCGGGCGAGCTGCCGGCCACCGACGGCACCAGGATGCGGATTGGGCGGCTCGGAAAACTCTGCGCCAGGGCATTTGCCACGGTAAAAACGACAAGAAGCAACGCGAGAAGCGCTCGGACTGGCAATTCCCACCCCCTCGCGGCATCATAGTGCAAAGGGATAGGGAGACTGCAAATGGCGGACGATAACAAGGGCCTGGATACCACTCAGGGCCTTCGCAAAATGAGCGCGCTAGAAGCGCTGCGCAAGCAGGCCGAGCAACGCGCCAAGGTGGAAGACCCGCAGGTCGTGCGCGCGAAGGCGATCGAGGCCCTCAACAAGGAAATGCGCGATGTCTCGCAATACCTGGCGCAGATCGGCGGCGAGATTAGCAGCGTGAAGCCGCAGGCCGGGATGCCCTACGAGGTGCTGTTCTTCGGCAAGATCCCCGTCATGCTGTCCAATGCCTGGGTCGACAGCCGGCCGCGCAAGGTCGACGGCCTGGATTGCTGCGAGTGCGTCAGCATGCGCTACCAGGTGAATCCCGAGTCGCCGGCGAAAGCAACGCTCCTCGCCGGTGACATCGCCCAGACCGAGCAGACCCTCAAGATGCTCGGCGCCGAATACCAGATGACGGTCGAGCAGAAGAACGACTTCGGCCAGGCGCGCAAGGCGAGCTTCACGATCAAGGGCAAGATCCTGAACGAGATCGAGATCCTCGCCGACTACACCAACCTCGCCGTGAACGTCGAGCTGATCAACCTCTGGAAGCCCGGTAAGCGGCGCCACCGCATCCCTGCGGCGAGCTTCAAGGACATCGGCGACGAGGTCGCGCGCTACATCCTTGGCGTCGACAAGGACTTCGAGGCGCGCCTCAAGTAGCTCTACTGGGCTAGATAGCTCCGCGCCACGGTGAGCTCCGCGCGGGGCTCGCCCTTC
The DNA here is from genome assembly GCA_019245555.1 of Betaproteobacteria bacterium. Classification (GTDB taxonomy): domain Bacteria; phylum Pseudomonadota; class Gammaproteobacteria; order Burkholderiales; family SG8-39; genus SCGC-AG-212-J23. Next base: position 4,381 of record JAFARH010000090.1, on the reverse strand, counting down.
CCTGCCATTTGCACCAGTGCCGTGTAGTACTTGCGCGCGGTCTTGCCGTCGCCTGCCATCTCGGCAGCGAGCGCCGCGCCGTAATAGCCGCGGAAGCGGTTCGGCTCACGCTGCATGGAGTGCTCGTACTCGGCGAGCGCATCCTTCGGACGCTTGACCTCCATCAGCATGTCGCCGAGCTGCTCGCGCGCGGGCAGCAGGCGCCCGGGCGTAACCGGATGCTTCTCGTTCCGGTCCTCGGTATCGGCCGCCTGGCGCATCAGCGTCAGCGCTTCGTCGTTGCGGCTTTCGGCGAGCGCGATCCAGCCGGCGGCGGCGAGCCGCATGACCTCAACCTCGGTCGCCCAGTAGTTGTTGTTCGCAGCCTTCAGAGCGTCGCGCCGCGCCTCGATTTCCTTCAGGTCTTTCTTCGCCGATTCCGCGTCGCCGCTGCGCGCGGCGCCGATAGCGCGCGCGAGATAGGTATTCGACTCGGTGAACGCGAACTGGCTCTTCATGGGCTGGAGCTGCGCTGCCTCGCGCCATGCGCCGCGCTCGACGGCCAACCGCGCCGGCATCGCCGCAAGCGGGTACGGACCGACGAACCGCGGCGTGGAGGGATTGATCTTCGACGCTTCCTGGTAGGTCTTCAGTGCATCGCCATCGCGCGCGAGTTGGAGCTGCGCGTAAACGATGTAGTCAAACGCGTGCAGCGCATCGTCGCTTTCATTTCCCTTCAGAGCCACCTCGGCCGAGCGACGATTGGTCGCGACGGAGTCCTGCCACGCGCCGACGCGAGTGAAGATGTGAGACGGCATGTGCAGCGCGTGCGGTGCGTCTGGCGCGATGCTGGCGTACTTTCTCGCCGACGGAAGCCCCTTCTGCGCAACCGGGGGTGCGTCGTAGGCGTGGATCAGGTAATGCGCGACCCCGGGATGGTTCGGGTACTTCGCGAACTGCTTCTCGAGAATGCCTGCCGCCTTGAGCGAATTCGAGTAAGTCTGGTCAGAAGCCTGTTGAATGGCGATGAGATAGAGCGCATTGAAGATCTGCGCCTCGTCGTCCTTCGGATATTTCGCGGCGAGCGCCCCGTAGGCATTCGAACGCGCCAAGGCTCGTTCGCGCTCCGGACGGGTGCCGTAGCCATCCCAGTATGCGGCGACCGCCTCGAGGTAGTCCTTATCCCGCTGGCTCGCCTTCATCGTGCGGCCTCTCGCGATCGCCGCCTGTGCACGCTTTGCGTCCTTCGGTGGGACAACCGCTGCAAATGGGTTGTACATCATGATCGAAGCGAATCCCCAGGCTGCGATAGCGCAGTTCGGATCTTCGTTCGCGATCTCTTGGAACGTCGACTCGCCCTGCGGCCACCAGAACGAATGCAACATGGCAACGCCGCGCGTTACCTTCTGCTGCACTTTTGGGCTACAGGAGCTGGGGAAATTCACCTTGCCGAGCTTCTGGACCGACTGCCCGGCGGCATCGTCGTCGTGCGCGAAGGCGCTGCCAGCGAAAAGCGCGGCCGCTGCGATCAACAAGCGCATGCAGTTCCTCCTAGATTTTTTGCAGATCGAGGCGTTTGCGGTCGCCGCTCCAAGCGCGGGCGAGGTACTTCTCGGCCTCGGCGGCCTCAGCCTTCATGCCCTGCCGCTCGAACGTGGTCTTGAGGCCATAGAGCGACCAGGCATTGTTCGGTGTCTTCGACAGGCTGTCCCTGAACGCATCGCGTGCGGCCTGGTTGTCGCCCTTGAGGAGGAGCATCGCGCCAAGGGTCTGCCGCACCGGGTAGTACCAGTACGGCGGCTCCATGTACGGCAGCGCGTCCTGGATCGCGACTGCCGCCTGCAGCTCGCGAATCGCGCCGTCGAGATCCTTGGAGTTCTGGGCAATCCGCGCGCGCACGACGTGCGCGGCGATGCGTGCGACGTCTTTTGCCGGGATGCCCCAGGCGGTGAATGCGCTGTAGTCGGCGGTGTTCATGACCTTTTCGATCTCCGCGACCTGAGCCCGCGCGGCATCCAGGTTGCCACTCTGCGCGAACGCGACGCCGCGCGCATAGCGCCATGCGACCTGGTTATAGGGCAGCTTTTCGCCCGGATCGGTCAGCGCCAGCACTGTCGGCAAATCGCTGAATTGTGCGTGCGCCCAGAACGCGCCGGCCTTCATCGGCGCGAGGAGCGGCACTGCCGCAGCCGCTTCGTCGGGGATGTTCTTCGCCAGCTTGCCCGCGGCGTCGACGACGATCTGGCCCTCGCCCGACATCTGCGCCGAGATCACGACGAAGTGGATGTTGTGCGAGTAGTAGCCGAGCGGATAGACGCCCTGCGGCGCGAACTGCTTGATGTACGCCTCGTCGACCTTCACCGCGACCTGGTTCGTCGCGAGCGAGTCCTTGTATCGCCCGAGCCGGTAGTAGATGTGTGCCGGCATGTGCACCAGGTGCCCGGCATTCGGCGCGAGCTTGGCCAATTTGTCTGCATACGCCTCGGCGCGCTTCGCATCGGCGGAAGCTTCGACGGCGTGGATGTACAGATGGATGGCGCCGATGTGGCTGGGGTCCCTCTTCAGGATCGTCTCGAGCGTCGGCACGAGCTGCGCGGTCACCGGGTTCGGATTTGCGCCGCCCGGTTGCCAGTAATTCCACGGTGCGCGGTCCATCAGCGATTCGGCGTAGATGGCGAGGATGTCGAGGTCATCCGGGAATTTCTGCGCGGCCGCCGCCATCGCGTTTGCATATGCCTCGTCGAGCATCGGGCGCTCGAACTTCGGATCGGTGCTGTAGCGCGCAACCACAGCGTTGATCAGCGCCTGCTCCCGCGGCGTCGCCCTGTCGGCCAATGCTTTCGCCTTAGCTGCGGCGGCTGCGGCCGGCGCGTTCGCGCTCGGATCCATCGGCACGTTGATGTTCGGGCCGAGGATGTAGGCCTCGCCCCAGTAGCACATCGCGCAATTCGGATCGAGCTTTTGCGCCTTCTGGAATGCGTGCTGCGCTTCGGCATGGTTGAAGTTCCAGGCGAGGCGTAATCCCTGGTCGAAATATCGCTGCGCCTCGGGCGACGAGGTGGAGATTTTGAAACTGCGGGTCCCGAGGCCCGGGATCATCGGCTGGTCGACCGACGCCGCCGGCGGCGCGCCCTTCGCAGCCTCTTTCACCCCTGGGCTCACCTCGGTCTTCATCTGCGCCAAGAGCATCGGCTGGAATGGCATGGTCGCCATCGTCCCGGTGCAGAGCGCACCGTCGAGCATTGCGAGCTCGGGCACGAATACAGTCGATTGCGCTTCAGGAAGTCCATCACTCGCGATGACGCCAGCGGCGATCAGTGCGAGCACGAGCGGCTTGCGGATCATGTGGTGCTCCTCTCCCCAGGAGAATGTGAGTCGAGTCTAAGCCTCAGCCCTTACTCTGCGCGAGTCACTATGCCTACTACCGCTGGATAACCCTGTTTCGGCGTTTTCAATGTGGATTCAGAGGGTTCCCGGCTAAAATTGCCGCAGTGAACAAACCCGGGCAGCCTTCCGCCAGCAACTTCATCCGCCAGATCGTCGAAGCCGACCTCGCCTCCGGCAAGACTAAGGAGGTCGTCACCCGCTTTCCGCCCGAGCCGAATGGCTACCTTCATTTCGGCCACGCCAAGTCGATCTGCATCAATTTCGGCCTGCCGCAGGAGTACGGCGGCCGCTGCAACCTTCGCTTCGACGACACGAACCCGACGAAAGAGGAACAGGAATACGTCGACGCCATCAAGGAAGCAGTGCATTGGCTCGGTTTCGAATGGAAGCCGCACGAATATTTCGCATCGGACTATTTCGAGAAGCTCTATCAGTTCGCGACCGCGCTGATCGAGCGCGGCCACGCCTATGTCGACTCGCAGTCGGCCGACGAGCTCAGCAAGAACCGCGGCACGCTGACTCAGCCTGGCAAGGACTCACGCTATCGCAATCGCCCGGTGTCCGAGAGCTTGCTGCTGCTCCGCGAGATGCGCGAAGGCAAGCATCCGGATGGCTCGCACGTGCTGCGCGCGAAGATCGACATGCGCTCGCCGAACATGAACCTGCGCGACCCGGTGATGTATCGCATTCGCCACGCGCATCACCATCGAACCGGCGACAAGTGGTGCATCTATCCCACCTACGACTGGGCGCACGGTCTCTCGGACTGCATCGAGAACGTGACGCACTCGCTCTGCACGCTGGAGTTCGAAGACCATCGGCCGCTCTACGACTGGTTCAACGAGCGCGTCGCGGACGCTGGCTTGCTTGCGCGGCCACTGTCGAGGCAGATCGAATTTGCGCGCCTGAACCTGACCTACGTCGTGCTCAGCAAGCGGATGCTGATCCAGCTCGTGGACGAGAAGCACGTCAGCGGCTGGGACGATCCGCGCATGCCCACCCTCGCCGGCGGCCG
>JAFARH010000005.1 GCA_019245555.1 Betaproteobacteria bacterium | reverse complement strand
ATCTGCAGGAGCTCTAGGCGCACGCCGACGCCGTAGCCGGCGAGCGCGGCAGCGCCGAAGCGACCGACGAAGCCGGTGAGCGCTACAGCGGTGAAGATCGTCAGCACCGAGTTCAGCACCGACAGGCCGCCGACACGCAGGATATCGGCAAAGAGCTGCCCGTCCAGCTTCAAATCTTCTGCGCGCGGGCGCAGTGTGCTACGCAGGACGGCGATGCCCATCACCAGCGCAGCGATGCCGAAGGCCGATACGTAGGCGATCGCTGCTCCGGCGATGCCGAGCCCTGAACCAAGCACCAGCCATCCAGACAGCGGAACCTGGACGATGGCGGCACCGATCAGTGCCAGCGCCGGCACGAGCATATTGCCGCTGCCCCGAAGCACGCTCGCGAGCGTATTGGCGAGCCATACGGTGATCGCGCCGCCAAAAAGCATGTTCGAGTAGGCGACGGCGTTGGCGAGCGATTCGCCTTCGCCACCGAGCAACCGATAGAGCGCGGAGCCAAACGGCAGGATGAGCAGCGTGAAGGCCGCCGTCATGCCGAGTGCAATCAGGAGCGCATGTACTACGAGGCGCCGAGCGCGTGCTGCGTCGCCGGCGCCAAGCGAGCGTGCGATGGCAGATGACACGCCGCCGCCCATCGCGCCGGCGGAAGCCATCTGCAGCAGCATCACTAGCGGAAAGACGAGTGCGAGGCCGGCGAGCGGTGCGGTGCCCAGGCGTCCGATGAAGTAGGTGTCGCCGACCGATACCGCGGTCTGGAATGCGACCAGCAGCACACCGGGGGCCGAGAGGCGCGCGACTGTCGGCAGGATGGGCGCTGTCAGAAGCGGCGAGCTCATCGACGCAACTGTGGCATGGCGAGCGCTACCGCCCAGCCGAGCAGGACTCCCAGCGCGTCCGCGACCATGTCGTACACCTCGAAGCTGCGATACCCGGTCCAGCGCTGGATGTACTCGATCGCAACGCCCATCGCGATGAAGCCCATTGCATAGACGAGGCGCGTGCGCGGCGCGCGGTAGACCAGGCAGAACCAGAACATGGTGCCGCCATAGGCAATGAAATGGCCGACCTTGTCGCTTTGCTCGAAGTCGATGTGCGGCGGCTGGGGCGTGAGTGAAAGCCACCAGATGACAGCCACGAAGAACCAACCGACGATAAGCAAGGCGCGCCGCACGGCGCGCATTCTAGAAGAGCGTGAGCTGTCCCGGATTTATGGCCGGCGGCTTGAAAAGGGAACAGTCGAGATCTTGCCGGCGCCGCCCCGCGCCGTGCTCGTTCAGGCGGTACTTGCGGCAGGCGATCTCAAAGCGCTTGGCCACGAGCTCCGCGAAGTTGCCGGTGCCGCTCATGCGCGTGCCGAAGCGCGGATCGTTGTCGCGCCCGCCGCGCATCTGGTGGACGATGCTGATGACATGCTCGGCGCGGTCGGGATAGTGCGCGGCGAGCCACTCCTTGAACAGGTCCTTAAGCTCGTTCGGCAGCCGCATCACCACGTAGGCCGCTTCCTCCGCGCCTGCAGCCGACGCCGCTTCGAGCACGTGCTCCATCGTCTTGTCATTCAGCGCCGGAATAAGCGCCGCCACCATAACCCCGCAGGGCACCTTGGCCCCCGAGAGGGCCTTGAGTACATCGAGCCGGCGCTGAGGGCTCGCCGCCCGCGGCTCGAGCTTCCGAGCAAGCTCGCGATCGAGCGTCCCGATGGAGACGAACACTCGCACGAGGTTCTTCGCGGCCATCGGTCCGAGCAGGTCAAGATCGCGCTCGACCAGCGCGGATTTGGTGACCATCGTGACCGGGTGGTTGCATTCCGCCAGCACTTCGAGGATCTGGCGCGTGATGCCGTATTTGCGTTCGATCGGCTGGTAGCAATCGGTGTTCGCGCCGAGCGCGATCGGGCTCGGCTTGTAGCCGAGCTTGGCCAGTTCGGCGCGCAACAGCTCCGCGGCGTTCGTCTTGGCGAAGAGCTTGGTCTCGAAGTCGAGGCCGGGCGAGAGCTCGAGGTAGCTGTGGCTCGGCCGCGCGTAGCAGTAGATGCAGCCGTGCTCGCAGCCGCGATAGGGATTGATCGAGCTGTCGAAGCCGACATCCGGCGAGTCGTTGTGCGAAACGATCGAACGCGCACGCTCGATCGTCACCTGCGTCTGGAGTGGACGATCGTCTTTCTCTTCCGGCGTCCAGCCGTCATCGAATGCTTCGCGCGCAATCGTCTCGAAGCGCCCCTGCATGAAGGAGCGCGCGCCGCGCATGAAGGTCGTTTCGCTTTTGCTGTCTTTGGCCATGAAAACCGGCCCCTACAATCGGCCCGAAATGGATTCTAATGCAGATACTGTACAAAAAACCAGTAATGTCCGGAACGTGGCGCTGTTGGCCGCGTGCCAGGCGATGCTGTTCACGAACAATTCGACCCTCATCACCATCAATGGCCTCGCAGGGTTAGCGCTTGCTCCCTACACCGGCCTTGCGACGCTGCCGGTGACGTGCTGGGTGCTCGGCGGCGCTTTGGCAACGATGCCCGCTTCGCTGCATATGAAGCGCGTGGGTCGGCAGGCCGGGCTTTCGAGTGCGATGTTCTGGGCCATCGCCGGCGCGCTGATCTGTGCTGCAGCG
>JAFARH010000361.1 GCA_019245555.1 Betaproteobacteria bacterium | reverse complement strand
AGCTCTTCGGCCAGGGCGAAGCGCCGATGACCATCACCGGCCTGCCGCAGTCGTTCCACGAGAAGAAGCTCCACCTCGAAACCACCGGCTTTGCGCGCACGGGATGCGAAGTGAAGATCCTCGATGCAGAGGATCGCGAACTGCCGCCAGGCGAGATCGGCGAGATCGTCACGCGCTCGGATTGCGTGATGGCGGGCTACTGGCAGAACCCGGAAGCCACGAAGAAGACCCTGCGCGGCGGCTGGCTGCACACCGGCGACGTGGGCAGCATGGACGCCGCCGGGTTCCTTACCATCCGCGACCGCTCGAAGGACATGATCATCTCCGGCGGCTCGAACATCTATCCGCGTGAGATCGAGGAAGTGCTGCTGCGCCATCCCGGGGTTGCCGAGTGCTCGGTGGTCGGCAGGCCGCACGCGGAATGGGGCGAGGAAGTGGTCGCATTCGTCGTCGCGCGAAGCGCTGTCCCTCGAGAGGAACTGGATCAGCTCTGCCTCGACAACATCGCGCGCTTCAAGCGGCCGCGCGAATACCGCTTCGTCGAGGCGCTGCCCAAGAACAACTACGGGAAAGTACTGAAAACCGAGCTACGGAAGCTGCTTTAGTTCCGGCGGCAGCAGCCGTCCTTCGCGGTGAAGTTCGGGTCGTCCATGAGGTAGGTCTCACGCACGGTGTGGTCGTCTAGCGAGAGCTGCACGACGAACCACTTGGGAAGCGAAGCGCCCTGGATGCGCATCGGGTAGGTCCAGATCTCGCGCTCGAGCGGATGGTAGACGCCTGGCTCGAACGGCGGCCCGAGGAGATCGCGCACTTCCGTAGCACTGACCCCCTTCACGACCTTGGAGATGTTGGCTTCGGTGAGTCGCTGCTCGACGTGGATCAGACGGCCGTCGGGCGCGATTAGCGCGGCGTAGCTCGCGTGACCCCAGGGCAGCTGCGGATACCAGAAGATCGTCTCGCCCTGAGGGCCGATGCGCTTGTCGGCGGGCGGACCCATGGTCGCGACGACATCGTTGACTGTCGACTGGCCCGGCACCAGGTTGTGACCGTCGATGCTCGAGCAGGCGCCGAGCACCTGGAGCAAAGCGAGGCTACTCGCCCTTGCCAGGGTCAGGACTGAAGTACTTCTTGAACTTGTCCGGCTCATCCTTGTGTGCATCCGCATCCGCAGGCGCCGTGCCCTTACGCGTGATATTAGGCCACTTCACGGCGAATTCGGCATTCATCTTAAGCCACTTCTCTGCCTTACTGTCCGAGTCAGGAATGATCGCCTTGGGCGGGCACTCGGGCTCGCACACGCCGCAGTCGATGCACTCGTCGGGATGGATCACCAGCATGTTGTTGCCCTCGTAGAAGCAGTCGACGGGGCAGACCTCCACGCAGTCCATGTACTTGCACTTGATGCAGTCTTCGGTGACGACGTAAGTCATCTATCTTTTTGTCGAAAGGAACGCGTTTTAGGGGAGCGGATTATCGCACGTAGGCTCGCGACGACGCCTTAGTACTGGATTCGTCTACAGCTATACACCTAGGGAATAAAACTCGTTGCCCGCGATGGATGAGCGGCCCATCATAGCGGTGACCATGAAGCATTTCGCAAGGCCGCTCGCGCCATTGCTCATCGGAATCGGCGCGGCAATCCTGGTTCTCACCGCGGGCCTCGAGATCGTCTCGGCGATCCGTACCTGGCTCGCCGGCGGCGGACCTTGGCCGCGAGAGCTGATGCTGCATGTCCTCATTGCCGGCGCGGCTTTGCTGCTCGCCTCCGCCGTCATCATCAACCGGCGTTCGACACAGCGCATGGAAGAAGCGGAGTCCGCGTTGCGCGAGAGCGAAGAGCGCCTGCGCCTCATCGCCAATAACGTGCCGGCGCTCATCTCCTACGTCGACCGCGACCAGCGCTACCGGTTTTCGAACCGCACCTACGACGAGTGGGTCGGCATCCGGCACGAGAGCATGCAGGGCCGCACGGTCGCCGAGGTCTTCGGCGACGAGGCCTATAGCCGCATGCGGCCCGAGATCGAGCGCTGCCTCGCCGGGGCCGAGGTGCAGTTCGAGCTCGCCACCGGCGAGAAAGGTCCGGAGCGGCGCACGCTGCAGGTTGCTTGCGTGCCGCATCTCGACGCCGACGGCGAAGTGCTCGGCTTCTATTTGCTGGCGAACGACGTGACACAGCTGAAGCGCGCGCAGGAAGACCTGCGCTACGCCGCGATCCAGCTCCAGCACGACGCGCGGCGCCTCGAGTTCCTCGCCCACCACGACACGCTCACAGGGCTGCCGAACCGCGCGATGTTCGCCGAGCGTGCGCGCGAGGCCGTGACGCACGCCCGCCGCCACCAGAAGAACTGCGCATTCCTCTTCCTCGACCTCGACAACTTCAAGACCGTGAACGACACGCTCGGGCACGACGTGGGCGATGCGCTGCTCAAGATCATTTCGTCGCGGCTGAGAGCCTCGGTCCGGGGCGACGATTTCATCGCCCGCATCGGCGGCGACGAGTTCTGCGTGCTCCTGCAGGACATCGCCGACCCGCGCGAGGCCGCCGCGGTCGCGCAGAAGCTCCTGCACGAGCTTGGCAAGCCCTACCGCATCGGCGAGCACCAGGTGAGCTCCGGCGCGAGCATCGGCATCGCCTGCGTGCCGCAGGACGGCGACGACGTGGCGACGCTCCTGCGCCTTGCCGACCTCGCCATGTACCGTGCGAAGGAGCTCGGTCGCAACGGCTACCAGTTCTTCTCGGCGGTGCTGAACCAGGATGCCGCGGCCGCCGCGACGATGGTCGAGGAGCTGCGCCACGGCCTCGAGCGCAACGAGCTCTTCCTCGTCTACCAGCCGCGCATCGACATCGCCACGCGCCAGGTCGTAGGCGCCGAGGCGTTGCTGCGCTGGCGACATCCGCGCTACGGCGTCCTCTCGCCCGAATCCTTCCTGCCGCTAGCCGACGACACCGGCATCCTGCTGCCGATCGGCGCCTGGGCGCTGCGCGAAGCGTGCGTACAGGGCAAGCGGTGGATAGACGAAGGCATCTCGCCGTTGAGAGTGGTGGTCAACGTCACCTCGCGCCAGCTGCGCGACG
>JAFARH010000260.1 GCA_019245555.1 Betaproteobacteria bacterium | reverse complement strand
TCTGCCGATCCTGACGCTCGAGCCCGATCTCGATCACTATTACCGCGACAACGTCATCGGTGGCCCCGGTGCGTTCGTGATCGCCGCCAGGGACTACGAGACATTCGCGGACGCCATTTTGAAAAAACTCATTGCCGAAATTGCGGCGGTGCAGCCCGCCACGCTGGCACACATTAATGTCACCGACTGAATCGAACGGCGACAGGAACCCCGCGCACGAGTGCTGGTTAGCGGATTGGCGACATGCCAATCAGCGTACGGAGCAATCCATGTGCGATTACAGCCTCCTCCATGTCCAGTCACGCGCCGCGCAGGTGGGCGACAAGCTCATCTCGACCGGCTTTTCGAACACCATCTCGCGCGGCTTTGCGGCTGCGGGAGATTTGAATACCGCAGTCTGCCTGCTGCCCGGCACCGAGCTCGCCTTCGATCATGAGGTCGAGCACGAGAACCATCTTGGCTCCGCGATCGTGCGTCAGCCCGCGATGGTCGCGCGCTTCCGCCAGATCGATACGATGAACCCCTACGTCCACCACGACGCGCTGGAGTTTCCGGACGGTACGATCGTGTTGCTGACGCGGCTACTGCAGGGCCAGCGCGCGACCGTGCTACAGTTGCCTGTAACTCCACAGACGGCCAAAGATAAGGCCGAGCAGAGGCGGGTCGAGATCGTCGCGTAGAATTGGACGAGCTCGGGGCCCGGATCGCGGGCCCCGAACGCCGGCGCTATTTGAGCTGGTCGGCAACCTTGTCGATGCCGGCCTTGGCGCAGACTTCGTCCTTCTCGCCGCCGGGCGCGCCCGACACGCCGACCGCTCCGATCACGTCATCGCCTGCCTTGATCGGCAGTGCGCCTTGCGCGGCGACGACATTCGTCAGCCACACCAGCGCGAGCTGCGGGTCATCCTTATAGCGCTTCGCGAAGTCGCCCGACGTCTGACGGAACGTGCGCGAGGTGTAAGCCTTGCGGAACGAGTTCTCCATCGTGTGCGGGCCGGTCCCGTCACCGCGCACCTGAAGAATGACCTCGCCGGCGCGCCCCACGACGCTCACCGAGACCGCATAGCCATTGGTCTTGCAGGTCGCGATCGCGGTTTCGGCGATCGCCAGCGCCATCCCGGCCGAAATGGCCTTCTGGCTTAAGAGCTGCGCGTTCGCCGGAAGGCTCGCCACGCAAGCAGACACGATGGAGACAGCAAACAAGCCACGCATCGAAGATCCTCCCTTTTCGCCCCGAAAGTGAGGGCAGGGAGGAAGCCTATCATGGCGGCTGAGAAGTGACCCGACCTCGAACGTGCTCAGCAGAATGTGATTGGCATTTTCGCGGGATCAAACCCGCCGATCACCTGGCCGCTGCCCGCTCGGCCCGCTTGCGCTTGCGCGCATTGGCGGCGCGCGCTTCGGCGCGCTCGCTGGTGCGCTTCGCGCGGCACTTCACGCACAAACAGCCCTTCGGCTTGATGTAAGCGTTCCAGTGATCCTTGCCGTAGTCGTAAGTGATCTCGTCGCCGGCCTCGATGTTCTTGATCGCCTTGATCCAGATGCGCCGGTCGCGGATCATCGGATCGGCGTTCGGTCGGCACGAATGATTGATGTAGCGCGCGAGGTTCGAGCGCGTCGCGCCGTCGATGGTCCAGCGCGAGTTCACCTCGAACCAGTAGCGATTCTCGGGCCGCGCGTCGCACTGCGCGTTGGTCAACAGCGGACCGAGGTATTCCACGATGTAGGCGTTCTTCTTGATCGGCTTGGTGGCGAAGACGCCAAGCCCTGTGCGCGAACGCGACACGCGGAACACGCGCTTTCCGAGCACCTTCGGATTTGTCTTAGATCGCAGTTTTTTGGCAGGCATCAGGTGAGGGCGTTCAATCGATTCCAACACTCCCACTAACGTGCACGCATGCGCGGGGTCAACGCGAGCCCATCAAAGCAAGTGCCGCGTCCACAGGTTCGACGACGCCGATTATTGTTTGGGCACGTAGATGCCGGGGCGGGGCAACGTGGACCTTGTTGTGGCCGCGGCCGGTGCTGCTGCCGCTGCGGGTGCTGCGGCCTGTGCGCGGGCAGCCGCCGGTGCCGGCGCCGCCGCGGGTGCCGCCACCTTCACATCGGTGACGCGATTGTCGAGCTCGGCAAGCGCTGCGAGCGGATCGACGAGGCCCCAACCGAGCTTGTCGTCACGCTTGTTCCCAAGACGCGTGGCGCTCGAGGTCAGCACTTCCAGGATCGTTTGCGCATCGGCTTCGGGATGCTTTTCAAGCAGCAGCGCCGCGACACCGCTGACATGTGCGGCCGCGACCGACGTGCCGGTCGTAAGCTGATAGGCATCCGCGGGCGCCGGAACCATCACGTCGACACCGGGCGCCGCGACCGCGACCTGCGCGCCGACATTGGCGCCCTTGTAGAGCTGGTCGTTCTCGTCGACCGCGGTCACGCCGATCACGCGCGGATCGGCGCCGGGGTAGAGCGGCGGCGACTTCGGGCCGGCATTGCCGACCGCCGCGATCAGCACCGCGCCTTTCTCCGATGCGCGCTTGAGCGCCAGCGTCAGCATCGGATCGTAGGGACCCGCGAAGCTCATATTGATCACGCGCGCGCCCTTGTTCAGCGCCCATTCGAGGCCCCCGATGATCGCCTGCGTGGTCGCCTGCGGGGATTGCTGCGTGCTGGTGGAGAACGCATGCACCGCAAGCGTGCGCGCGCCCGGCGCGACGCCCATCAGCCGGTCCTGCGCCACGATCGCGCCGGCCATGCCGGTCCCGTGGGTATGCGGCTGGTCGGCGCGTCCGACCGCGTCGAAGCTCTCCGCGATGCCCGGCGCGAGCTCCGGATGCGCGCTGTCGATCTGCGAGTCGATCACCGCGATCACCACGCCCTTGCCGGTCGCGATCTTGTGCACCTC
>JAFARH010000213.1 GCA_019245555.1 Betaproteobacteria bacterium | reverse complement strand
GTTGTTCCTCGTCCTGGCGTTCTTTACCGCCGCAGGCCTGTGGCTCCTGCTGCGTGCCGAATTCCTCGCCATCGCGCTCGTCGTGGTCTACGTCGGCGCGGTGATGGTGCTGTTCCTGTTCGTGGTCATGATGCTCGGCATCAACCTCGAGCGCGTGCGCGAGGGCTTCTGGACCAACTTGCCGCTTGCCCTCGTCGTCGGCGTGATCATGGTGTGGGAGATGATCACCGTGGTCGCGTATCACTACTTCGGCACCACGCCGCGGCAGCTTCCCGCGGGCTATAGCAATACCAAGGAGCTCGGCCGGCTCCTCTATACGCACTACGCCTACGCTTTCGAAGTCGCGGCGGTGATTCTCCTGGTGGCGATCATTGCCGCCATCGCCCTGACGCTGCGCCGTCGCAAGGACACGCGTGCGCAGGATCCGTCGCTGCAGGTCCGGGCGAGGAGAGAAGAGCGGGTGCGCCTCGTCACCATGCCTGCGGAAAAAGAGTGATGCTCGAGATCTCCCACTATCTCGTGCTGGCGTCGATCCTCTTCGCCATCAGCGTGATCGGGATTTTCCTCAACCGCCGCAACCTGATCGTGCTGCTGATGGCGATCGAGCTGATGTTGCTCGCGGTGAACCTGAACTTCATCGCCTTCTCGCACTTCCTCGGCAACGTGGCGGGGCAGGTGTTCGTCTTCTTCATATTGACGGTCGCCGCCGCCGAGTCGGCCATCGGCCTCGCCATTCTGGTGGTTCTGTTCCGCAACCTGAACACCATCGACGTCGAAGACCTGGACCAGCTGCACGGATGAAAGATCTCGTCATCGTCGCCGCCTTCGCGCCGCTCCTCGGCGCCATCATCGCCGGGCTGGGCGGTAATCGCATCACGCGCGAGCAGGCCCATACCGCCGCCATTTTTTCGGTATTGCTCTCGTTCCTGGCGTCGGCCGCGATCTTCTGGGAGGCACTGAAGGGCGAGACATTCAACTCGGCGGTCTACACCTGGCTCACCGTCGGCGATGCGCGCTTCGAGGTCGGCTTCATGATCGACCGCCTGACGGCGCTGATGATGGTGGTGGTGACGTTCGTCTCCCTGATGGTGCACATCTACACCATCGGCTACATGGCCGAAGACCCGGGCTACAAGCGCTTCTTCTCGTACATCTCGCTCTTCACCTTCGCCATGCTGATGCTGGTGATGGCGAACAACTTCGTCCAGCTCTTCTTCGGCTGGGAAGCGGTCGGCCTCGTCTCCTATCTCCTCATCGGCTTCTGGTACCAGCGCGAGAGCGCGATCTACGCCAACCTCAAGGCGTTCCTCGTCAACCGGGTCGGGGACTTCGGCTTCATCCTCGGCATCGCGCTGATCCTTGCGCACTTCAACACGCTCGATTACTTCACCGTGTTCGCCGCTGCGCCGCGCGTCGCTTCCAGCGGCGAGGCGAACATGACCTTGACCTGCATCCTGCTTTTCGTCGGCGCCATGGGCAAGAGCGCGCAGTTCCCGCTGCATGTCTGGCTGCCGGACTCGATGGAAGGCCCGACGCCCATCTCCGCGCTGATCCATGCGGCGACGATGGTGACGGCCGGCATCTTCATGGTCGCCCGCATGTCGCCCCTCTTTGAGCTCTCGGAGACGGCGAGGTCGGTGGTCCTCGTGATTGGTGCCATCACCGCGCTCTCGATGGCGCTGGTTGCGCTCACGCAGTTCGACATCAAGCGGGTAGTGGCCTACTCGACCCTCTCGCAGCTCGGCTACATGACCGCTGCGCTCGGCGCCTCGGCCTATTCAGCGGCGATCTTCCACCTGATGACGCACGCCTTCTTCAAGGCGGTGCTCTTCCTCGCCGCGGGCTCGGTGATCATCGCGATGCACCACGAGCAGGACATGCGCCGCATGGGCGGGCTGCGCCGCTACATGCCGATCACGTACTGGACGCTCCTGATCGGCTCGATCTCGGGTGCCGGCATCCCGGGCTTCGCCGGCTTCTTCTCGAAGGACGCGATCATCGAGGCGGTGCACGCTGCCGAGAATCCGGGCCACCTCTTCGCCTATCTCTGCCTGCTCTCCTGCGTCTTCGTCACCGCGACCTACACGTTCCGGCTCGTCTTCATGGCTTTCCATGGCGAGCCGCGCTTCGATCCAGATCACCCGCCGCATGAGTCGCCGGGCGTCGTCACGCTGCCGCTCGTCCTGCTTGCGATCCCGTCGATCTTCGCCGGCTACTTCATCGGCCCGATCGTGTTCGGCTCCTATTTCGGCGATGCGCTGCCGGCCCCGGAAGAGGAGTTCCACGGCGTCTGGACGTACATGGCCCATGGTTTCACGGCGGCTCCGTTCTGGCTCGCGCTCGCGGGCATCGTCACCGCATGGTGGCTCTACATCAAGCGGCCGGCGCTGCCGAAGAGAATCGCGATGGCGCTCGGCCCGCTGTATGCCCTGGTCGAGCGCAAGTACGGGTTCGACGAGCTCAACTCCTGGCTCTTTGCCGGCGGCGCTCGCGCGCTCGGCAAAGGCTTCTGGCGCGGCGGCGACCAGGCCGTGATCGACGGCCTGATGGTGAACGGCTCGGCACGCGTGGTCGGCTGGTTCTCGGCGGTGATCCGGCTCTTCCAGACCGGCTTCGTCTACCAGTATGCCTTCACCATGCTCATCGGGGTGGTGATCCTCGCCTTCTGGTTCCTCCGCAAGTAGATGCTGCTATCTCTTGCCATCTGGGTCCCGATCCTCGCCGGCATGCTGGTGCTCTGGTCGGGCGACCAGCGGCCGCTGCTCCTGCGCTGGCTCGTGCTCGCAGGCGCGATCGCGGGCTTCCTCGTGACCATCCCGCTGTGGA
>JAFARH010000184.1 GCA_019245555.1 Betaproteobacteria bacterium | reverse complement strand
ATGAAGGTGCCGCTGCACTTCGTGAACGCCGAGAAGTCGCCGGGCGTGAAGGAGCAGGGCGGCGTGGTGAACCACGTGCTGAACGAGCTCGACATCGTCTGCTTCCCGGCCGACCTGCCGGAATTCATCGAGATCGACCTCGGCAACCTCGCGGTCGGACACTCGCTGCACGTACGCGATGTGGCGATGCCGAAGGGCGTCGAGCTGACGCTGAACAAGAACGAGAACCCGGTGGTCGCGACGGTGGTCGTGCCGGTGCTCGTCACCGAGGAAGAGGAAGCCGCTCAAGCCGCGGCCGCGGTTGCTGCTGCCGACGTGCCGACGACCGAGCAGGCCGCCGCACCGAAGGAGGGCGAAGCGGGTGCCGAAGGAGACAAGGGTGCCGCAGCGAAGCCGGGCGAGAAAGCTCCGGCCGCGAAGCCCGCTGCCGGCGACAAGGGCGAGAAGAAAGAGAAGAAGTAAGCCTTGGGCATACGCCTCGTTGTCGGCCTGGGAAATCCGGGCAAGGAGTACGAGCGCACGCGGCACAACGCCGGCTTCTGGCTGGTCGAGCGCTTCGCGCAAGCGAATGGCATCGCGCTGCGCAAGGACCCGAAGTTCAAGGCGCTGGTCGGAAAGACGGCTGGGGGTGTGTGGCTCCTGCAGCCGCAGACCTTCATGAACCTTTCCGGCCAGCCGGTCCAAATGCTCGCGGGCTTCTTCAAGCTCAAGCCGGAAGAAGTGCTGGTGGTGCATGACGAGCTCGACTTCGAGCCCGGTGTCGCCCGCCTGAAGCAAGGCGGCGGCATCGCCGGTCACAACGGCCTGAAGGACATCTCGCAGCGTCTGGCGTCACACGACTATTGGCGGCTGCGTCTCGGTGTCGGCAAGCCGCCGCCCGGTCGTGAAGGCGCCGACTATGTGCTCGAGAAGCCGCCGGCAGAAGAGAAAAGCGCGATCGATGCGGCGATCGACAAGGCGCTCGCGCTGTTGCCGGCGATGCTCGCGGGCGATATGCAGGGCGCGATGAACAAGCTGCATACCGAAGAGAAGCCGCCGGCGAAGAAGGAGCCGGAGAAGAAGACGCCGCCAGTGAAAGAGCCGGTGAAGAAAGAGCCGGAGCGCAAGGCCGCGGTCCCCGCAGCCGAGGCGGCCGCCAAGCCTGCGGAGACGAAGCCCGAGAAGAAAGGTCTTTTCGGCATCTTCGGCAAGAAATGAGTTTGAAGTGCGGCATCGTCGGCCTGCCGAACGTCGGCAAGTCGACGCTCTTCAATGCGCTGACCAAGGCCGGCATCGCGGCCGAGAACTATCCGTTCTGTACCATCGAGCCGAACGTCGGCATCGTCGAGGTGCCCGACCAGCGTCTCGATGTCATCGCCAAGATCGCGCAGCCGCAGAAGCTGGTGCCGGCGGTGGTCGAGTTCGTCGACATTGCGGGCCTGGTGGCGGGCGCCTCCAAGGGCGAGGGGCTCGGAAACAAATTCCTTGCCAACATTCGCGAGACCGATGCCATCGCGCATGTCGTGCGCTGCTTCGACGATCCGAACGTCATTCACGTCGCGGGCAAGGTCGATCCGATCTCGGACATCGAGACTATCAACACCGAGCTCGCGCTCGCCGATCTGGAAGCGGTGGAGCGCCAGCTCTCCAAGAACGAGAAACTCGCTCAGACCGGCGGCGACAAGGAAGCGCAACGCCTCGTGGCCGCGTTGAAGAAAGTGCAGGCGGTGCTGGATGCCGGCCGACCAGCGCGCACGGCGGAGCTCTCCAAAGAAGAGCGCTTCGTCCTGCAGCCGCTCTTCCTCCTCACGATGAAGCCGACCATGTATGTGGCGAACGTGAGCGAGGGCGGGTCGGACGCCGTGCTGGCGAAGGTGAAGGCCCATGCGGCGAAAGAAGGCGCCCCGGTGGTGCCGATTTCAGCCTCGATCGAATCCCAGATCGCCGACATGCCGGACGAGGACAAGAAAATCTTCCTCGATGATCTCGGCATGGACGAACCGGGCCTTAACCGCGTCATCCGGGCGGCGTACGCTCTGCTTGGCTTGCAGACCTACTTCACCGCCGGACCGAAGGAAGTGCGCGCCTGGACCATCCCGGCCGGCGCTACTGCGCCGCAGGCAGCCGGCGTGATCCATACCGATTTCGAGCGCGGCTTCATCCGCGCGGAAGTCGCGGCCTACGACGATTTCGTCGTTCACGGCGGCGAGCAGGGCGCGAAGGAGGCGGGCAAGCTCCGCCTCGAAGGGAAGGACTACGTGGTGCACGACGGCGACGTGATCCACTTCCGCTTCAACGTCTGAGGGGCGACGATGGAACTCCAGTACGGTCCGGCGACGATCAAGGAGCTCCCCCAGATGGTGGAGCTCCTCGGCGTGCTCTTCACCGACGAAGCCGAGTTCCATCCGGACTCCGATAAGCAGAAGCGCGCGCTCGAGGCGATCCTCGCAAACCCGACCATCGGCCGCCTCTTCGTGGCGCGCGAGGGCAAGCGCGTCGTTGCCATGGCGAGCCTGCTCTACACGGTGAGCACTGCCGAAGGCGGAAAGGCTGCGTGGTTCGAGGATCTCGTCGTACACCCCGACGAGCGCAAGCGCGGCATCGGCGAAGCACTCCTCAAGGTCGTCGTCGACCATGCGCGCGCCGAGGGCATCCTGCGCATCACGCTTCTCACCGACATGCAGAACGAGCGCGCACAGGCGATGTACCGCCGCGTGGGCTTCGTCGGCTCGCCGATGAAGCCGATGCGCCTTAAGCTGAAGCCGAAGTAGCGAGTATCCGCTCGGCGAAGATCTTGCCGAGCGTCGTACGGAAGCAAACCACCTCCGCTCCCTGGCGCACGCCCTGGCGCGCCATTTCTGCGTGCAGCCGCGGCAGGTTGTACATCGGCACCGACGCATACAGATGGTGCTCGATGTGATGGTTCACGTTGTGCGGGAAGAGGAGCCAGCGCAGCCACCGCGGGCCGAGGTTCGTGCGAGCGGCAGTGAGTGGTGATGAAAAGTCGGTAGTAGCACCGTGTTCGGCAATGGCACGCAGACGCAGGATCGCTTGCACCACCGTGGCGAGCGGCAGCACCCACAGGATCAGATATTGGAGCAGGTAACCGGTCCATGCAGCGCCGACGAGTGCCGCGGCGTGGAAAGCGATCACCCAGTTGCGGTCGCGCCGCGCGTCGTCGCGCAGCCGGTTGGACGTATCGTCGAGCGGTCGCAGCGCCTTGTTCGTCGAGGTGTTGAGCGCCGGCGCGGCGAAGAGGAAGTAGGCGTAGGTCTTCCAGGCAGTGAGGCCGAAAAGATCCTTCAGCAGCTTGCGCACGAGGTACATCCGTCCGCGCGGATAACCGCCATGCAGGGCCGTGTCGGGATCGAGCTCGCCGTACAGGTTGTTGTGGTGCATGCGGTGGATCACGCGATAGCTGCACATCGAAAGCCCGCTCGGCATGGCGCACGCACGGCCAACCAGGTCGTTCAGCCAGCGGCGCTCATACAGCAGATAGTGCGCGGCGTCGTGCGTGACGATGAACAGCGCATGCTGGCGCGTGCCGATGATCACCACGGCGAAGGCCATGACGAACGGGTTTGGCCAGTAGGCGAGCGCGACGGCGATCGCCACCGCGAGGACCAGCAAATCCTCAAGGACCGCCAGCGTGGCGCGCCACGCCGAGCGGCGCGTCAGCTCCTGGATGAGCTCCTTTGGGAGCGCTCTACGGTAATCGTCCTTGAACTCCTCGCCGGTCATAGACCCACGAGCATGTACTTCACCACGAGGTAATCCTCGATGCCGTACTTGGAGCCCTCGCGGCCGAGGCCCGACTGCTTGACTCCGCCGAACGGCGCGACCTCGGTGGAGATGATGCCGACGTTCGCGCCGACGATTCCCGTCTCCATGCGCTCCGCGACGCGGAAGATGCGACCCACATCGCGGCTGTAGAAGTAGCCGGCAAGGCCGAACTCGCTGTCGTTGGCAAGGCCGATCACCTCGTCCTCCGTCTTGAATCGGATGAGTGGCGCCACTGGCCCGAACGTTTCCTCGCGCGAGACCATCATCGCCGGCGTCACGTTGGCGATCACCGTCGGCTGGAAGAAGAGTCCGCCTTTCTCGTGGCGCTTGCCGCCGACGATCACCTTGGCGCCTTTGCCGACCGCGTCGGCGACGTGCTCCTCAACCTTCTTCACGCCGTTCTCGTCGATGAGCGGCCCGATTACGACGCCCGGCTCATTGCCGGCACCGACCTTGAAGCCTTTGACCTTCTCGGCGAGCTTCGTCGTGAACTTGTCGTACACACCGTCCTGCACATACAGGCGGTTCGCGCATACGCAGGTCTGGCCGGCATTACGGTACTTGGACGCGAGGGCGCCCTCGACTGCCGCATCGAGATCGGCATCGTCGAAAACGATGAAAGGCGCATTACCGCCGAGCTCTAGCGAAAGCTTCTTGATCGTGTCGGCGCACTGGCGCATCAGCACGCGTCCTGTCTCGGTGGAGCCGGTGAAGGAGAGCTTGCGCACGATCGGGTTCGCGCAAAGCTCGGCACCGATCGCCTTGGAGTCGCCGGTGAGGATGTTCAGCACGCCCTTCGGGATGCCGGCGCGCTCACCGAGTTCCGCCAGTGCGAGTGCTGAGTAAGGGGTTTGTCCCGCGGGCTTGATCACCACCGTGCAGCCGGCGGCAAGCGCAGGTCCCGCCTTGCGCGTGATCATGGCGTTCGGGAAATTCCAGGGCGTGATCAGCGCGCAGACCCCGATGGGTTGCTTCATCACCACGATGCGCTTGTCTGCCCATGGGGAAGGGATCGTGTCGCCGTAGGCGCGCTTGCCTTCTTCAGCGAACCACTCGATGAACGAGGCGCCATACGCGATCTCGCCGCGCGACTCCGCGAGCGGCTTGCCCTGCTCGGCCGTCATGATCTGCGCGAGGTCTTCCTGGTTCGCCATCATCAGGTCGAACCACTTGCGCAGAATCGCCGCGCGCTCCTTGGCTGTCTTTGCGCGCCATACAGGCCAGGCACGGTCCGCCGCCTCGATCGCACGCTTCGCTTCGGCAGTGCCCATGCGCGGCACACTGCCGAGCACGGCGCCAGTTGCCGGGTTGTGCACCGCAATGGTCTTGCGCGCTTCCGCGTCGCACC
>JAFARH010000128.1 GCA_019245555.1 Betaproteobacteria bacterium | reverse complement strand
GCGCTTTTCGCCGGCGACCTCTTCCGCATGTACTCGCGCTATGCCGAGCGCAGCGGCTGGCAGGTCGAGATCATCTCGGAGAGTCCTTCCGAGCTCGGCGGCTACAAGGAAATCATCGCGCGCATCATCGGACAGGGCGTCTATTCGAAGCTCAAGTTCGAGTCAGGCGGTCATCGCGTGCAGCGCGTGCCCGAGACCGAGGCGCAGGGCCGCATCCATACCTCGGCTTGCACGGTGGCGATCCTGCCCGAGGCCGATACGGTGCACGACGTGGTGCTGAATCCCGCGGAGCTTCGCATCGACACCTTCCGCGCCTCCGGTGCCGGCGGCCAGCACGTGAATAAGACGGAGTCGGCGATCCGCGTAACGCATCTGCCCACGGGAATCGTTGTGGAATGCCAGGACTCCCGCTCCCAGCACAAGAACCGTGAGAAGGCGCTGTCGGTGCTCGCCGCGCGCATCCGCGACAAGCAGCTCTCCGAGCAGCAGGCGAAGACCGCCTCGACGCGCAAATCGCTCATCGGCTCGGGCGACCGCTCCGAGCGCATCCGCACCTACAACTTTCCGCAGGGCCGCGTCACCGACCACCGCATCAACCTCACGCTCCACAAGATCGACCGCATCATGGACGGCGAGCTCGATGAGCTCTTCAACGCGCTCGCGACCGAGCACCAGACCGAGCAGCTCACCCAGCTCGCCGAAGAAGCCGCTTGACCGTCGCACAGGCGCTCGCGTGCGGATTGGATGCCCGCGACGCGCGATTACTGCTCGCTCATGCGACCGGCTTCAGTGAGGCCTCCGTCCTCGCGTTCCCTGAGCGCTCGTTGCCGCTCGAGGCTGAGCAGCGCTTCCTGGATTTCGCCGCGCGGCGGCGCGCGGGGGAGCCTGTCGCGTACATCTTGGGTCGCAAAGAGTTCTACAGCCTCCCGCTCGCAGTCAATCCCGCGGTGCTGATCCCGCGGCCAGAAACGGAGCTCCTCGTCGAGCTGGCGCTCAGCCGCGATTTCTCCACGGTGGTCGATCTCGGTACGGGCAGCGGCGCTATTGCTCTCGCCATCAAGAAGCATCGGCCTAAGGCGCGTGTACTGGCCGTCGAGGCGAGTGCCGCGGCGCTCGAGGTCGCGAAGCGCAACGGCGTGGCGCTTGGACTTGACGTCGAGTGGCAGCACGGCCGGTGGTTCTCGGGTCTCGATCGGCGCGTCGACCTGATCGTCTCTAATCCGCCCTACGTGGCGGCGGGCGATCGCCATCTCGCGGACCTGCGCTACGAGCCGGCGAGTGCGCTGGTTTCGGGTGCTGACGGCCTCGACGCGATCCGCGAGATCGTGGCTGCGGCGCCCGAGCATCTCCTACAAGGCGGATGGATATTCCTCGAGCACGGGATTGGCCAGGACAAGGCAGTTCGCGAATTACTCGAGCGAGCAGGGCTTGAAGAGGTGCAAACCTGGCCCGATCTAGCTGGTACTCCCCGCGTTACTGGAGCGAAGCGCTAAAATGGCGCCTTATGGAAAACGCTAAACACCAGGACATCAAACAGCGCATCAAGGAGCAGGTCACCGGCGCGCCGGTCGTGCTCTACATGAAGGGCACGCCGCAGGCCCCGCAGTGCGGCTTCTCGGCGCTCGCCGTGCAGGTGCTGACTGCCTGCGGTGTCCCCAATTTCGCGAGCTTCAATGTGCTTGCCGACGCGGAGATCCGCCAGGGCATCAAGGAATATGCCAACTGGCCGACGATTCCGCAGCTCTACATCAACGGCGAATTCGTCGGCGGCTCGGACATCATGCGCGAGATGTACCAGTCCGGCGAGCTGCAAAAGCTTCTTACTGAAGCCAAGAACCCGGCTTAACTACCGGGCGTCAGCCAGAAGGCGTAGCGTCGCCTTCACCTGCGCAAGATAACCACCGCCGAAGAGGTTCAGGTGGTTGAGCAGGTGGTAGAGGTTGTAGAGATGCTTCCTCGTCTCGTACCCCTCCGGTAGCGGCCCATAGGCTGAGTAGAACTCTGGCGGAAACCGGCCGAAGAGCTCGGTCATCGCAAGGTCCGTCTCCCGGTCGCCGAAGTACACCGCCGGATCGAACAGCACCGGCGCGCCATTCGGCAGGAAGCCGGCATTGCCGCCCCACAGATCGCCGTGCAGGAGCGAAGGCGCGGGCCGGTGCTTCGCAAGCACGTCGCAAACGTTCCCGATATCGATCGCATGGCCGTTGCGCTTCGCGAGCGCGACCTGCGGGCCAAGGCGGCGCTCGCGCCAGAACTCCGCCCAGTTCGCATGGGCACCGTTCTTCTGCGGCGTGGCGCCGATATAGTTGTCGCGCACCCAGCCAAAGCTTTCGCTTTGGCCCCGGGCATGCAGGGCGGCGAGCATGCGGCCGAGCGCCGCATAGTTGCCGCGCGGTTTGAGCTGCAGAAAATCCATTATCAGGTATGACTCGGCACCCGCGGCGCCATGGGCGAGGGGCTCGGGCGCGGTGCAGCCGTTCGCGCGCAGAGCAGCCAGGCCATCCGCCTCGGCGGCGAAGGCGTCAGCGAATCGAGCGTCGTTCACCTTCAGGAAAACGCGGCGGCCTTTCAGGCTCGCGCGGTAGCAGCGGTGGATGCAGCCGCCGCTGACCGACTGGGCGTCGGTGATGCCGAGGTGCTCGAAGATCAACCGGACGTTAGACGCGTATTTGCCAGGTTCAACCGGTCTACCAGAATGCCGATGAAGGCGCGATCAAACTTGCTGCGGCAGGACACGCTCGCCTGCTCGAGGTCGGCGACCCGCACGCGCAGGAGCCGCGTCTCGGCACCGGCGGACACCGTGGCGCCGCGGGTCTGGCCGCTGAGCGAGAGGTAGGCCATCTCGCCGAAGCATTCGCCCGAGCCGAGCACGGTGAGGAGCTTCTTGTTCTTGGTCACGCGCATCTCGCCGTCGATGACGATGCAGAAGAAGTCGCCTTTCTCGCCTTCGCGCACCACTTCCACGCCCGCCTGCACGCGGTCCCACTTGCTCACCTTGACGACTTCCCAAAGCTCCTGGTCGATGAAGGTAGAGAAGAACCGCAGCGTTCGCAGCAGCGCGAACTTGTCGGCGTCGCCGAACGTCTCGCGCGCGGCCTCGCCGAGCCCCGCGCGCTTCGCCTCGATCAGGTCTTCGGCGAATTCGTCGCCGCTGTGGTAGCGCTTGGCCGCGTCCTTGTGCATCGCGCGCCGCACGATGCGATCGAGTGAGTCGGGCACGACCGGCCTTAGCGCCGAAGGCGGCGCCGGATCGTGCTGGGTGATCTGATAAATCATGCTGAACTTGTTCGTCGCCTGGAACGGCAGCCGGCCGGTGAGGAGCTGGTACATAACCACACCGAGCGAATAGAGGTCGGTGCGATGGTCGACGAGCTCCTCGCGGATTTGCTCGGGCGACATGTAGGCCGGCGAGCCGACCCCGGTGATCTGCGTGGTCTGCGCATGCACGTTGAGGGCGAGGCCGAAATCGCTGATGCGGACGTCAGTCGGAGTGGAAGCGTAGAGAATGTTGCCGGGCTTGATGTCGCGGTGCGTGACGCCGTGCATGTGCGCATAGGCCAGCGCGCGCGTGCACTTGAAGACGATGTCGACCACCTGCTCGAGCGGCAGCAGATTCTCCGGTGCGCAGAAGCGCTCCATCGTGCCGCCGGGGACGTGCTCCATCACGATGTAGCCGGAGTCCTCGCCGATGCCGGCATCGTAGATTTGCGCGATGTGCGGGTGCTCGAGCTTGCCGGCGAGCGACGCCTCGGTGAAGAAGAGCTTGCGGAAGAGCCGGCCGCGTGCCGGGTCGCGTAGCGCTTCCGGGAAGATGCGCTTCACCGCCACCTCGCGGCCGCGGAAGGGGTCCTGGCAGAGGAACACTTCCGACGTGGCGCCTTCGCCGAGTTTGCGAACGATCGGGTAGTTCGCGACGTGATCCATCTAGACGCCTGAGAGGCGCAGGTTCGCGGCGGAAAGCCGCTCCACCAGGATGGTCATGAAGGCGCGGTCGAACTTGTGGCGGCAGCCTTCGGAGACTTGCGCGAGCGACGCCGTCGGCACCGAGATGACGGCGGCTTCGGCGCTGACCGTCACGTCGGCGCCGCGCTTGTTGTCTTTCTTAGCCAGATAGGCCATCTCGCCGAAGCACTCGCCGGTCTTTACTACGCCGAGGAGCTTGCCGCGGCGAGTGACCTTGGCTTCGCCATCGGCCAGGATGCAGAAGTCCTCACCGGGCTCGCCTTCCTTCATCAGCGTCTGGCCGGCGTCGGCATGGCGCCATGCGGAGATGCGCGCCACTTCCCACAGCTCGGCGTCGGAGAACGCGCTGAAGAAGGCGAGCGCGCGCAGCGTCTCGAAGCGATCCGAATCGGCGAACTCCTGGGCCTTGCGCGCCTGGCCGCGCGAGGCGCTGAACACCTGCGCAAGCTCCCGTGAGAATTCGCCCCAGGTGGGATAGCGGCTGTCGCGCTCGCGAGCCATCGCGCGCAGCACGATGCTTTCGATCTCGGGCGGTATGTCTTTGCGCAGCTTCGAGGGCGGCTCGAGCTTGCCCCCGGTAATGGCGTACATCAGGCTGAAGTTATTCGCGCCCTGGAACGGCAGCCTGCCGGTCAGCAGCTGATACATCGACACGCCGATCGAGTAGATGTCGGTGCGATGGTCGAGCGGCTGCTCCTTCACCTGCTCGGGCGACATGTAGGCCGGCGAGCCGATCGAGCCGACCTGCGTGGTCTCGCCCTTCGAGATCAGCGCGCCGCCGAAGTCGCTGATCTTCACGTTGGTCTCGCCGGTATGCAGGATGTTGGCCGGCTTCAGGTCCCGGTGCGTGACGCCGACGCGATGCGCGAACTCGAGCGCGCGGGTGCATTTGAACGTCAGCTCGACGATTCGCGCCGGAGTGAGCAGGTGCTCGGCGCGGCAATACTTTTCGAGGGTACCGCCGTCGACGTACTCCATGACGAGGTAGTTGATCTTCTCCTCGGCCACCGCGTCGTAGATCTGGCAGATGTGCGGGTGCTGGAGCTTGCCGGCGAGCGATGCCTCGGTGAGGAAGAGGCGCCGGAAGAGCTGGCCGCGTTCCGGGTCGGCGAAGCTCTCCGGATAAGCCACTTTCACTGCTACGTCGCGGTTGTTAAAGGGATCGCGGCAGAGATAGACCTCGGAGGTGGCGCCCTCGCCGAGCTTGCGGACGACTGGGTACTTGCCGACCGTCTCGAGCTTCGTGCGCTCGCTCATTTACCCAGGCGCTTCCGCGCGCGGGCCGCAGCTTTCCTTACCTGCGCAGGAGCGGTGCCGCCGATGTGATCGCGCGCGGCGACCGAGCCCTCGGGCGTGAGCACGCGCTTCACGTCGGCGCCGATCGTCGGCGAGAAGCGCTTCAAGGTCGCGACCGGCAGGCGCGATAGATCGACACCCTTGCGCTCGGCTTCACGCACGACGCGCGCGACTGCCTCATGCGCGTCGCGGAAAGGCACGCCCTGGCGCACGAGGTAGTCCGCTAGATCGGTGGCGGTGGCATGGCCCTCGGCAAGCGCGGCGCGCATGGCGCGCGGCTGCGGCACAAGCTTGGCGATCATGTCGGCGAATACCGCGAGGCTCGCTTTCAGCGTGTCGACCGCGTCGAAGAGCGGCGCCTTGTCTTCCTGGTTGTCCCGGTTATACGCGAGCGGCTGAGATTTCATGAGCGTAAGCAGCGCCATCAGGCTGCCCACGACGCGCGCGCTCTTGCCGCGCACCAGCTCGGCCACGTCGGGATTCTTCTTCTGCGGCATGATCGACGAGCCGGTCGTATAGCGGTCGGGCAGCTTCACGAAGCCAAAGCGCGAGCTCGACCAGAGCACGATTTCTTCAGCGAGGCGCGAGAGGTGGACCATCGCGAGCGCCGCACAGCCGCAGAACTCGACGGCGAAATCGCGATCGGAGACGGCGTCGAGCGAATTCTCGGCGACGCCCTCGAAGCCGAGCTCTTTCGCCACGCGGTCGCGGTCGATGGGGAAGCTCGTGCCGGCGAGCGCCGCCGCCCCGAGCGGCAGCTGGTTCAACCGCGCACGGCACTGGACGAGGCGCTCGCGATCGCGTTCGAACATCGCGACATAGGCGAGCAAGTGATGGCCGAAGGTGACCGGCTGCGCGACCTGCAGATGGGTGAAGCCCGGCATGACGAGCGCCGCATGGCGCTCGGCCTGGCCGATCAGCGAGCGGATGAGTGCGGCGAGCGAGCCATCGATGCCGTCCATCTCTTCGCGCAGCCAGAGGCGCAAATCGGTCGCCACCTGGTCATTGCGCGAGCGGGCCGTGTGCAGGCGCTTGCCGGGCTCGCCGACGAGGGCGGTCAGCCGCCGCTCGATGTTGAGATGCACATCCTCGGCGTCGATCGACCACTGGAAGCCGCCCTTTTCGATCTCGCGACGGATCTGCGCGAGGCCCCGCTCGATCGCCGTAAGATCGCGCTTGCTGATGATTCCGGCGGCAGCGAGCATGCGTGCATGGGCGAGGGAACCGGCGATGTCCTGCTTGGCGAGACGGCGGTCGAATTCGACCGAAGCGGTGAAGCGCTTTACGCGCTCGTCGACAGGCTCCTTGAACCGGCCGGACCAGAGTTTCGGCTTGCTCGCCATGGGCCCATCAGCTTGAATACCGTTTAAGAAACGAACGTAACCGTGGCCAGTATAAGGCAAAACGCCTATTCGGACCTGTTGCCGGATTTCCGCAATCTGGCGGTGATGGCCCGCGTTCTGCTCGCGGTAAACGCCGTCATGCTCGCGGGTACGCTGTATGCGACGCCGACGCTCGCGTCGGCGATGGAACGCTTCGTCTACTCAGCGGCCTTTCTCGAGCCGCTGCTTCTCATCGAGCTGATGGCGCTGTTCGCGACGGCTCCTTGGCTCGCGCGGCTTTCGTATGCGGCCGGTTGCGCCGCAGTCGTCGCGCTGATGTGCGTGCTCGCCGGCGTCTATCACAGCGTCGTGCGCGCGGCCCTCGGGCTCGCGCTCCCAAGCCTTGGCCGCACGCTCGTGCTGACGATGTTCGTGGCGGCGCTGCTCCTCGCCTACTTCAGGCTGCACAGCAAGGCGTTTTCGCCCGCGCTGGCCGAAGCCCGCCTGCAGGCGCTGCAGGCGCGCATCCGCCCACACTTCCTTTTCAACAGCCTGAATGCGGTGCTGGCGCTCATCCGCCGCGATCCGAAGCGCGCCGAGCGCACGCTCGAAGACCTGGCCGATCTATTCCGCACGCTGATGGCCGATGCGCGGCAATTCGTGCGCCTCGCCGACGAGCTGGCGCTGCTCGAGCGCTATTCCGAGATCGAGCACCTGCGCCTCGCCGATCGCCTGCGCATCACCTGGCAGCTCGACGCGGCGCCGTTGGATGCCCTGCTGCCGCCGATGGTGCTGCAGCCGGTCCTCGAGAACGCCATCTACCATGGCGTGGAGCCGGGCACCGGGGTCGGCGATGTGCTGGTGCGCATCGAGCGGCGCGGCGAGCGCGTCCACGCCGCGATCGAGAATCCCCACCTCGAGCGGGGGGGGCAGCGCGCCGGCAATCGCATGGCGCTCGACAACATCCGCGAGCGGCTGGCGCTTTTCTTCGATGCCGAGGCACGGCTTGAAACTCATGTCGCCAACAGTCGATATCGCGTCGAGATCGAGATACCTTACCGCCGCGCATGATTCGCGTTTTCATCGCTGACGACGAAGGCCCGGCCCGCGAGCGCCTGAAGGAGCTGCTTGGCGACATCGCCGGCGAAGTCCCGACGGAGCTAGCGGGCGAGGCGGCAAATGGCGTCGAGGCGCTGGAGCGCTTGCCCGCGAGCGGCGCGCAAGTGCTGCTCCTCGACATCCGCATGCCCGGAATGGACGGCCTCGAGCTCGCGCGGCACGTGACTTCGCTCGAGAACGCCCCGGCTGTCGTCTTCGTCACTGCGCACGACAAGCATGCCGTCGAGGCCTTCGATCTCAACGCGCTCGATTACCTTCTGAAGCCGGTGCGCGCAGCTCGGCTCGCCGCGGCGCTCAAGAAAGCGATTAAGGACGGCGCGCCGCAGCGCGAAAGCCTGGCGCGCGCGGCCGGCGGGCCGCGCGAATACCTGTCGGTCGCCGAGCGCAATCGCATCGTGCTCGTTCCGGTGCGCGATATCGTCTTCCTGCGCGCCGAGCAGAAGTACGTCACCGTGCGTACGAAGGTCCGCGAGCACCTGATCGAGGAATCGCTGATCGCCCTGGAGCGCGAGTTCACCGGCCCTGACCTGCCTTATCCGTTCGTGCGCATCCATCGCAACTGTCTCGTCGCGCGCGCCGCGATCCGCGGCTTCGAGCGCACCGGCGGCGGCGAGGAGGAAGCGCACTGGCAGGTGGTGCTCGACGGCGTGCCCGAGCGCCTGCCCGTGAGCCGGCGCCAGTGGCCGACGGTGCGCGAGCTGATCGCGGAACGGCCGTGAAGAAGCTTGTCATCGCTACGCGCCGCAGCCGGCTCGCGCTGTGGCAGGCCGAGCACATCCAGAAGGAGCTGCAACGCCTGCATCCGGGCCTCAGGGTCGAGCTCCTGCCGATGAGCACGAAGGGCGATGAGATCCTCGATCGCAGCCTCGACAGCGTCGGCGGCAAGGGCCTCTTCGTGAAGGAGCTGGAGAACGCGATGGCCGACGGGCGTGCCGACCTCGCCGTGCATTCGATCAAGGACGTGCCGGCCGATTTGCCGCAGGGCTTCGTACTTGCTGCCATCAGCGCGCGCGAAGATCCGCGTGATGCGCTCGTCTCGAACCGCTTCGCGACGCTCGCCGAAATGCCGCGCGGTGCTGTACTCGGCACGTCCAGCCTGCGGCGTGCAGCGCAAGTGCGCGAGCGTCATCCAGGGCTCGGGGTCAAGCTCTTGCGTGGCAACGTCGAGACTCGCGTGGCGAAGCTCGATCGCGGCGAATACGATGCCATCGTCCTGGCCGTGGCGGGCCTGGTGCGCCTCGGGCTCGCTGCGCGTATTCGCAGCCGCCTCTCGCTCGAGGAGAGCCTGCCCGCGCCAGGGCAGGGCGCGCTTGGCATCGAGTGCCTGGCGGCGCGCAAAGACGTCCAGCAGATGCTGGCACCGCTCGCTGACGCCACGACGGCGCAGTGTGTGCGTGCGGAGCGTGCGGTGAGCCGTGCACTCGGCGGCAGTTGCACAATCCCGCTCGGCGCCTACGCCGAGATGCGCGACGGAAAGCTGGATCTCACAGCCCTCGTCGCATCCGAGGATGGCCGTCGTGTATTGCGTGCACGAGCTGCAGGAAGCGATCCGGAGGAGGTTGGCGCCCAGGCGGCGCGTTCGCTGCGCGATCAAGGCGCGGACGCAGTCCTTGGCGCCCTGAAATGAGCCTCGCAGGGCGCGGCGTCGTCCTCACGCGGCCGCGCGAGCTCGCGCAGGCATTCGCGAAACGGATCGAGTCGCGCGGCGCACGAGCCATCGTTTTTCCAACCATCGAGATCCAGCCGCTGCCAGCGCCGGCTGTTCTTCGCGATGTCGCGCGCTTCGACTTCGTGGTGTTCGTCAGTCCTTCCGCGGTGCGCGTCGCACGGACGATGCTTCCGCCGTGGCCTTCGGCGACGAAAGCAGTGGCGATCAGCTTCGGCACGAAGCGCGAGCTCGACCAGGCCGGCATCGCGCCGGTGATCGTGCCTCAATCGGGCGCCGACAGCGAGGCAGTGCTCGCCGCACCCGAGCTGGAGCAGGTCAGCGGCAAGCGCGTGCTCATCATCCGCGGCGACGATGGTCGTCCGGTGCTGGGCGACTCGCTCGCCGCGCGCGGCGCCAAGGTGGAGTACGCGGAGTGCTATCGGCGCGTTCGGCCGGCGGCCGATCCCGCGCCGCTCGTCGCCGCGGGCAAGCGCGGCGAGGTGCACGCCGTCGTCGCGCTCTCGGCGCAGGCGCTCGGCAACTTCATCGACATGACGCAAAGTGCGTTCTCGGCGGCGACGCCGTTCTTCGTCTCGCATGAGCGCATCGCTCGCCATGCGAAAGCCTTGGGCGTCCGCGAGGTCGTCGTCGCGGCGACCAACGACGATGCGATGATCGAGCGGCTGGTAGCATATTTCGATGGCCGAAACTGAATCACCCCCGTCGGGTGCGTCGCGCACCATCATCCTCGCGGTGGTGGCGGTCATCCTCGCGGCCGGCCTCGCGGCGCTCTCATGGCTCGATGCCCGGCATCGCATCGCAACGACTCAGGAAGAGCTCGCTCGCCGGCTGCGTGAGATCGAGTCCGACGCACGCGAAGCCCGTTCCGTGGCGCGGCA
>JAFARH010000089.1 GCA_019245555.1 Betaproteobacteria bacterium | reverse complement strand
CCGCTTTTCGTATCGAACGTTGCCCAGCAACGTCAGGTTCGTGCTCATGCGCGAGGTCATGTTGAACTGCGCGAGCAAAGTATCGAGCGCGCCACCGAGGTCGTTGCGCCCGGCGGGTGCGCCGCTCAGACCCATCGAGCTGAAGCTCTGGTCCTGGGTAGCGTGGGTGTAACCCAACTTGAAGTTCGACTTCGTGCTCTGGGTCCAGGCATAGTTGCCCGAGAGGTAGAACTGGTGCGCCTGGTTCTCCGGATAAAGGGCCATCGGCAGCTGCAGCACGTTCTGCAGGCTTGTGCCCCCCGTCGGAAACTGTCCCGCCGCGACGGCGGGATTGAGCGTCGTGAGCACGCCGGTCGGTCCGTTCAAAGCGTTCGGCACGATGGGCGTGACCGCACCGTTCGCGTTGGTGAAGAACGTTCCGTAATAGCCGCCGGTGACGAACAGCTTGCCGCTCGTGAAGTTGAGCTTGGCGTCGACCTGCTTGATGTTGAAGTTCACCGGCTCCGGCACCGGGATCAGCGCCCACTTCTGGTGTGTCGCATCCTGCGTTCCGGTGCAGACGTAGGTGGCGTTGCAATCGTAGCCGCGCGCCCACATGCGCGTGCCGTTCTTGTCCTCGCTCTTGAAGTTGACTTCGATCTGCAGGTTGTTGCTGATCCATTTGTCGCCGCCGAGGGCAAGCGATTGCCTCTTCAGGTTGAAGTTCAGGTCGCTGCCGGCTCCCGGGGCGGCGAGGCGCACGATCTGCGGAGTCGTGGTTCCGGCCCCGCTTATCCCCGAGTTGATGGTGCGTATCTCGCGGTGAACGAGCTCGCTGTATTCGGCGTTCAATCGCCAGTCGCCCTGCTGCTGCAGCGTGAGGCCGACGTCGCGGTTGTCGAGGCCGAGATTGCGGCCGCGGAGAATGGTCCAGAACCCGCTGTCATCGCGTTTGTTCACGTCGACGTCGAAGAGCAGGTGCGAGCCACCCTCGCGCATGCCGTTGTACTGGCCCCAGATCGTGCGGTCCTTCGCATCGCCGGGCGTGATACCCACGCCCAGGCTCACGCTGCTATCGGGTCGCTTCAGGGCATCGGCGTCGGCTTCCTGCCCGTAGGCGGGCGCGAATGCGGCCAGCACCGCCAACGTGATCAGCGTTCTTGTGAAGACTCGTTCGAGGTTTCTCACGTCCGTCTCCCTATTTCCTCTAGCGCAGCCTGAACTGCGGCGTCGGGTTGGTGACGCTCGGGTTGTTCGAGCCGTGCACTTCAGTATGGCAATTGAGGCAACCGCGTCCCTGCGTGATGTTCACGGCGTTCTTGCCGCTAGTGGTCACGGTGTTGGGAACCACCTGCTGACCGAGGAGCTGCGGCGTGTTCGGTCCGTGCGGCGTATGGCATTCGTGGCAGAGGAACGGCGCGCGGGTCTTCAGCATGTTCTCCGTCACCGTGCCGTGCGGGTTGTGGCAGATGGTGCAATCCTCGTTGACCGGGTCGTGGTTGTGCACGAACGGCCCGCGCTTCTCCATGTGGCAGGTGTAGCAGGTGTCGTTCACGCTATCGCGCTTGACGAGCTTCGGTCCGACGGAGCCGTGCGGGTTGTGGCAGTCGGAGCACACCACCTTGCCTTCCGGGATCGGATGGCGCGAGGGGCGGTTGACCTGCGTGCGCTGCTCCTTGTGGCAGGTGAAGCAGACTTCAGGCTGCGTGACCTTGATGCGCACGCGATCCTGTTGCGTGTGGATCTGGTGGCACGACGTGCACGCGAGGTCGCGCGCCTGGTGCGTGCTGCCTTCCCAGTGGGTGCGGGTCGAGTCCTTCTTGTGGCAGCTCATGCAAGCGTCGTTGCGCGCCGCGATCGGCGTGGTGGAGCCCTTCGTGAAGGTACGGTCGGGCTTCGGGCGCTCGGTGGCGTTCGAAGGCTTGTTGATATGGCTGTCGCTCTCGCCGTGGCAGCTCATGCAGCTCGGCGTGCGCTCGTCCTTCATCGTGCCGTGCTTGGTCTTGCCAATGGCAAGAACGGGATAGTCGTCGTTCTCGTCGTGGCAGCGCGTGCACTTGGCATCGCCCTTAAGCACGATGTCTTTCCGCGCCTCAGATTGTGATGCGGCCTGTTGCGCGAGGACATCGGACGCAAAAAAAGCGCTTGCACATACGATCACAAGCGCCTGGATGAAGAGCAGTGCGGCTTCCTTGAGCTGGCTCATGGTTTGGCGACCTTCAGTTCCTGCGGGCCGGGCCCGTCGGGCTCGTGATGGGCGATGCCGAAATGGCAGTCGATGCAGGTGAGTCCCGTCTCCTTCATCGTCGAATGCCGTGCCTTGGCTCGGTCGGACTGCTTGTCCGGGTCGAACGCGTTGTCGTGGTGGCAGTTCCGGCACTCGAGCGAATCGGTCTCCTTCATGCGCGTCCAGACGCGCGTGGCGAGCTCATAGCGGCGCGCCTGGAATTTCTCTTTCGTGTCGATCACGCCGACGAAGTGGCCCCAGAGCTCGAAGCTCGCGCGCATCTTTCTCTTGATGAGCGGCCAGGGCTCGTGCGGCACGTGGCAGTTGGAGCAGATCGCGCGCACGCCGGAGCGGTTGACGTCGTGGATCGTGCCTTTGAACTCGGCGTACACGTTGTCCTTCATCTCGTGGCAGCCGGTGCAGAACTGCTCGGTATTGGTCCAGGCAAGGCCGGCGGCGCCGGCGGTCAGCATCACTGCACCGATCACAAACGTGAGGACGACGAGTCCGGCGCCCAGCGTGACCCGCGAGCACGTCTGGCAACGTTGCTGTAGGTTGGTCCACCAGCTCTTGAGCATCGGCGCTACCGCGAGAGGATGTAGGCCACGACGTTCTTGATCTCGCCTTCATCCTTGGTCTTGATGATCTCGTGCTTCTCTTCCTTGCCGTCGATCTTCACCGTCGGCCCGGTGGTGATGTGCTTTGTGAGCGTCGCCACCGCATCAGGCTTGGTCTTGTATTTCTCGGCGACCGACTTGTAGGACGGCCCGTCCTTTTTCGCCGTCACCGAGTGGCACTTGAAGCAACCGCTCTTCTTCATTAGGCCCTCGGCGGCGGATACGTCGACGTTCTGGGCGTATGCGCCGCTCGCGGCAAGCGCCAGTGCGGCGGTGGCGATCAGCGTTCTCATTGTTCTCTCCCCTTCTCCCGTGGTCCCAGTTGGATGGTGGGCGCTGGAAGCGGATTGAGCCGCGGGAGACAAACGCGCCTGTTGACGTAGATCAAACCGCCTCCGGCGGGAGCTAAGCGATTTGACTAAGGTCAACGAACGCCGGCCCGGCCGCGCAACACTCCTAGCGCGATGAATGCACCCGCCACCCATCTCCAGCGCGACCGTCAGTTGATCGAAGGCGTCGTCGCCAACCTTCCACTCTTTGCCGGCCTGACCGCGACGCACGTCCGATCTGTTGCGGCGCAGTCTTGGGCCGTCGGCGGATCACGCGGAGCGACGCTATTAGTGGCGGGCACGCGACTACCGGGTGTCTTTGCCGTCGCCTACGGTTCGGTAAAGCTGTCGATGAAGAACGGCGGCAACGAAGAGCGCGTTCTGCGCCTCGTCGCGGCTCGCCAGACTTTCGGCGAAGCGAGCGCGTTGCTCGGCCGGCCCTCCCCTTATGCGGCTGTCGCACTCAACGAGGCGAAGCTTGTAGTCATGCCAAGCGCGCCGCTGTACGCTCTCCTCGAGCGCGAGAGCGCCTTCGCCAAGGCGCTGGTCTCGATCCTGGCCGCGCGCAAGCTCGAGCTCTGCACTGAAATCGGCTCGGCAACGCTGCGCAAGGGCGCCGAGCGCCTCGCCTACTATCTCGTCGAGTCCGCAGGAGATGCCGATGCGGTGCAGCTGCCCTTCAGCAAGACCGTGCTTGCCGCCCGCCTCGGCATGCAGAAGGAAACACTTTCCCGACTGCTCCGCAGCCTCACCGCGGGCGGCATGATCGCCGTCAGTCGCCGTCGCATTGCACTCCTTGATCGCGAGCGCCTGCGGCAATCGGCCGGCAGTTGACGCAAATCAAGAAGCGGCATCCCAGCGCTCGCTAGCCTGCGCCGATGCAGTCGACCCTCGACGGTCTTTGGGGACTGTCGCACGCGCACGCAGTAGCGCTCGCTCCGCATTGCAAGACACTGAGTGCCCGGCGCGGCGAAGTAATTGCGCGTCGAGGCTCACCACTCCCAGGCGTGATGTTGATGAGCATCGGCAGCGCCAAGCTGTCGGTGCGCGGCGCGGAAGGCGACGAACGCGTGCTGCGCATCGCCAGTGCTGGCGACGCGTTCGGCGAGCCTACTGCAATGCTTGGCAAGCCCTGCCTCTACGATGCCGTCGCGCTGAGCGACGTACGGGTCGTGATCCTGCCCGCATCGGCGATTCTCGCGTTAGTGGCGCGCGACCGTCGTTTCGCGCGCTTCGTCGTGCTCGCGCTCTCTGCTCGGTCCTACACGGTTCTCTCGGAATTCTCAGCGGCGACTACGCAGCGCGGCGCGCAACGCCTCGCGGGCTATCTCGGCTCTCTTGAGCGCAAGAACGGCTCGCGCGGTCCGACCGTGCAACTGCCCGTGAGCAAGACGGTCGTGGCGGCCCTCCTCGGCATGAAGAAAGAGACGCTATCGCGCCTCTTCCGGCAGTTCTCGTCCGAAGGACTGATCGGCATGACGCGCCGCGAGATCGCGATCCTCGATCCGCAGGGCCTTGCCGCGTGCGTTAGTTCAGGTTGAGCGCATAGCGCTTGACGCGCCTTGCAAGATCACGGCGAGCATCGCTCAAGTCTCCGCAAGATCCCAGGCTCGGGGCCATTCTCCTGCGCAGTTGATCTACATCAACTCCACCGCGTCTCGACTTGGTAGCGTGATCCGATCG
>JAFARH010000189.1 GCA_019245555.1 Betaproteobacteria bacterium | reverse complement strand
TGGCGATCCATCGCCGCGAATTTTACTTTGTTCGCTTCAGTGCCTTCTTGTAGAGCTCGCTCTTCGGCTCACCGGTGATACGTGCGGCCAGCTTCGCCGCTTCGCTCGGCGGCAGGCTGCCAAGGAGCACGTCGAGCACGCGTTCGGCGTCGACGGCGGACGCGGGCCGCTCTTCGCCGGGTGCGAGCACCAGGACGAACTCGCCTTGCGCGCGCTCGCGCCGCTCCTCGAGCCACTCCACCGCCGCAGCGAGAGGCATCCGTGCCACTTCCTCGAACTTCTTGCTGAGCTCGCGGGCGATGACGATCTCGCGATCGCCGAATTTGGCGGCTAGGTCTTTCAGCGTCTCGCTTATCCGGTGCGGCGCCTCGTATATGACGACGGGATAGGGGAGGTCGAGCGCTTGCAATGCTTTACGTCGTGCACCGGCCTGCGCGGGGAGGAAGCCCGCGAAGAGAAAACGACTGGCGGGAAAGCCGGCCGCCGAAATCGCAGCGGCCGCCGCGCTCGGACCGGCGACCGGGCATACGGGAATGCCGGCAGCGTGTGCTTGCGCCACGAGCCAAGCGCCGGGATCGGAAAGCGCGGGCGTACCTGCATCGCTGATCAACGCGATGCTCTTGCCGTGGCGCAGCGCCTGGATCAACTCCTTGCTCGCCGTGCGCTCGTTGTGCTCATGGAGCGCGACCGTGCGCACACTGATGCCGAAATGCGCGAGCAGCTTGCTGCTGGTGCGCGTGTCCTCGCACGCGATGAGATCGACGTTGCGCAACGTCTCGACTGAGCGCGGGCTCGCATCGGCAAGATTGCCGATCGGCGTGGCGATCACATAAAGCGTTCCAGTCAACCGGCGCAAGCCTCCATTCGTTAAGCGTGCCATGAACCGCGAGGGCGCGCGAGCGGAAGACCTCTGTGCCGAGCTCCTGCGTGCGGCCGGCCTCAAGCTGGTCGAGCGCAACTGGCGCTGCCGCCTCGGCGAGATCGATCTCATCGCCGAGGAGCAAGGCACGCTCGTCTTTGCCGAAGTGCGCATGCGCGGTCCCGGTCACTTCGGCGGCGCGGGCGAAAGTGTCACCGCCGCCAAGCGCTCGCGCTTGATTGCCGCGGCCAGGCTCTACCTAACCCGGCGGCCGGACGCGATGTGCAGATTCGACGTCTTTCTCATAGATGGTCCGCCGCGGCACGTTCAATGGATACGGAATGCGTTCACCGAGTAAAATCGGTGCGCAAATGCAACAAGCAGATGGGAAGCTCCTTGCTCGCATAGCGGCGCAGTTCGCCGAGAGCGCCAAATTGAAGCAGCAGGCCGCCGTGGTCCTCGGCGAGCCGATCGCCAAGGCCGGACGGATGCTCGCCGAATCGTTGAAAGGCGGCGGCAAGGTCATGGCGTGCGGCAATGGCGGCTCCGCGGCCGACGCGCAGCATTTCGCCGCCGAGCTCGTCAATCGCTTCGAGCAGGAGCGGCCGCCGCTAGCGGGGGTCGCGCTGACGACCGATAGCTCCAACCTGACGTCGATCGCGAACGACTATGCCTGGGAGCAGGTGTTCTCCAAGCAGGTGCGTGCGCTCGGGCGAAAGGGCGATGTGCTCCTCGCCATCTCGACGAGCGGCAACTCGAAGAACGTGCTCGAGGCGCTGCCGGTGGCGCACGATCTCGGCGTGCGCGTCATCGCGCTGACCGGCAACGGTGGTGGCAAGATGGCGGCCCAGTTGAAGGGAGACGACGTCCACATCTGCGTGCCGCACAAGCAAACCGCGCGAATCCAGGAAGTGCACCTCCTGGTGCTGCACTGCCTGTGCGATGCGATCGACTTCCAGCTCTTCGGAACCAAGCAATGACGAGACTTCTTCTTGCCGCCGCCGCAGCGCTCGCGGCCCTCAACGGATGCGCACCGGTGGTGATCGGTGCCGCCGGGGCCGGCGCCTACAGCTCGCTCGAGGATCGGCGCAGCACCGGCACGCAGATCGACGACGAGTCGATCGAGGTCCGCGCCTCCAATCGCGTAAGCGACCGGTTCGGCAGCACGGTCCACGTCAACGTGACCTCGTATAACCGGCAGGCGCTGCTCACCGGCGAGGTGCCGGACGAGAAAACGCGCACCGAAGTCGAGAAGATCGTGCGCGCCGTGCCGACGGTGCGCGATGTCACCAACGACCTGCAGATTGCGGGCATCTCGTCCTACGGCGCGCGCGGCAACGACTCCTACCTCACCACCAAGGTGCGTGGACGCCTCCTCGACACGAAACGCATCAGCCCGGTCCACGTTAAAGTGGTGACCGAGGCGAGCGTCGTGTATCTCATGGGCGTGGTGACGGAGCAGGAAGCCGACGAGGCGGTCGACATCACGCGCAACACTGGCGGCGTGCGCAAGGTTGTCAAGGTGTTCGAGTACTGCAAGCCGATCGACGAGGCCTGCAAGTCCCCGGCGCCAAAGGCGGCGCCGCCGGCCAAGACGAAGGCGACGCAATAGCCAAGCCCTCGTTCGAAGCCAAGATCCGCGATCCTCGCTCGCTCGCGAAGGTTCCCGACCTCGGCCGGCCGCTGGTCTTCACGAATGGCGTCTTCGACATCCTGCACCGCGGCCACGTCACCTATCTCGACCATGCCCGCGCCATGGGTGCAAGCCTGCTCGTGGCCCTGAACAGTGACGCCTCGGCGCGCCGGCTCGGCAAAGGCGCCGACCGGCCGCTGAATGCGCTTGCCGACCGCATGGCTGTCGTCGCCGCGCTCGCTTGCGTGAGCGCAGTCACCTGGTTCGAGGAAGACACGCCGGAGAAAGTGATCGCAGCCTGCCAGCCCGACGTGCTCGTCAAGGGCGGCGACTGGCCGGTCGAGCGCATCGCCGGAGCAAAAGGCGTGCTCGACCGCGGTGGCAAGGTGGTATCGATTCCGTTCGAGCACGACCGCTCGACGACGGCGCTCGTGAAGCGCATCAGGGGTAGTATCTGAACATGAAGCTGCACCAGCTAAAGGTTGAATACGACGCCGAGCAGGACCGCCTGATCATGCTGGTGGCGACCAGCGAAGCCATGGAGCTGCGCCTCGCGCTCACGCGTCGCTTCGTGAAGCTCCTGTGGCCGCTCCTCGTTAAGCTCGCCGAGGAGACGAGCCCGCGCATTCGCACGCAAGCCAACCCTGAGGCGCGCAAGGCACTCTTGGGGCTCGAGCACGAGCACGCCGTATCGAAGGCTGACTTCAGCAAGCCGTACGACGCAGGCGAGTCGTCACGTCCGCTTGGCGACGCACCGCTGCTCCTTGCACGTATTCAAACCGGGCATGACCGCAACGGTCAGCCGGTCGTCGCGCTGCATCCTGCTGAAGGGCAGGGCATCACGCTCTCCTTCGACTCAGTCCTCCTGCATTCGGTCTGCCGCCTGCTGCAGGCGGCGGTGAAGAAGAGCGACTGGGACATGGAATTGAAGCTCCCGGGCACCGAGGGCGCCGAGCCCGGCGAACGCCCAGCACGCACCTTGAATTAATTGAGTTCATTCGACCAGCTTGGCCTGATCCCGCCGCTCCTGCAGGCGGTGAATGATCTCGGCTACAAGACACCGACGCCGGTCCAGGAGCAGGCGATCCCGCTCGTCCTCGCCGGGCGCGATCTCATGGCCGGCGCGCAGACCGGCACCGGCAAGACGGCGGCCTTCGCGCTGCCGATCCTGCAGCGCTTCGCGCCGCTCGCGAGCACCTCGACTTCTCCCGCGCGCCACCCGGTGCGCGCACTAGTCCTCGCGCCAACACGCGAGCTCGCGGTGCAGGTCGCGGAGAGCTTCCGCGACTATGCCAAGCACCTTCCGATCCGCAGCACCGTGGTCTACGGCGGCGTCGACATGAATGCGCAGATCGCGGAGCTCCGCCGCGGCGTCGAGGTGCTCGTCGCAACGCCCGGCCGGCTCCTCGATCATGTACAGAACAAGACGGTGATGTTCAACCAGGTGTCGGTGCTCGTGCTCGATGAAGCCGATCGCATGCTCGACATGGGCTTCCTGCCGGACATCAAGCGCATCATCGCGTTGCTCCCGAAGGAGCGCCAGAACCTGCTCTTCTCGGCGACGTTCCCGGATGAGATTCGCACGCTCGCCAAGACACTCCTCAAGCAGCCCGCCGAAGTGCAGGTCACGCCGCGCAATGCCGCTGCCGAGTCGGTGACGCATGTGCTGCATCCGGTTGCACGCGAGAAGAAGCGGG
Organism: Betaproteobacteria bacterium; assembly: GCA_019245555.1. Lineage (GTDB taxonomy): Bacteria > Pseudomonadota > Gammaproteobacteria > Burkholderiales > SG8-39 > SCGC-AG-212-J23. The sequence continues at coordinate 3,053 of JAFARH010000189.1, read as the reverse complement.
AGCTCCTTGCTTATCTGATCCAGACCCGCGGCTTGAAGCAGGTCCTGGTGTTCACTGGCACGCGCATCGGCGCCAACCGGCTCGCCCACCAGCTGCGTCTCGATCACATCCACGCCGACGCGATCCATGGCGACAAGACCCAGGCCGAGCGCGAAGCTGCGCTCGCGGACTTCAAGTCCGGCAAGACCGCGGTCCTGGTTGCCACGGATGTAGCCTCGCGCGGGCTCGACATCGAAGGGCTGCCGCAGGTGATCAACTTCGATGTGCCGCATTCGCCGGAGGATTATGTGCACCGCATCGGCCGCACCGGTCGTGCGGGACTCACCGGCGAGGCGATCTCGCTCGTCAGCCCGGACGACCAGGAAGCGCTCGGTGCGATCGAGCGGCTTCTGAAGAAGCGCATCGAGCGCGTGCTGGTGCCGGGCTTCCAGCCGCATGGCGCAAACGTCGCGACGCTGATGGGAGACCAACCGAGCGGGCGACGAAGTTCGCCCAATGTGCGGCGCGACCGACCACCTGCCAAGCCGGCCGATCCGATCTTCTCAAAGCCCTATGAACCCGGCACGGCGCCCCCGGCGCCGCCGAAGCAGGAAGCTCCCCAGCAGACCAAGCGCAAGCAACCGCAAGTCGCCGCCCTCCTGGGCGGAAAGCTCAAGCGCGCCTAAACGGACCTGGCGCCGTCGACCTCGATGCAGACGCCGCTCACAAGTGCGGCCTCATCGGAAGCGAGGTAGAGGCACGCATTCGCCACATCGAGCGGCGTTGAAAACCGGCCGAGCGGGATGGTCACCAGGAAGCCCTTTTTTGCTTCCTCACTGAGCGCGCCGCCGGCGAATTCTGCGGAGAGACCGGTCTCGGGGCTGAACACTGGATTGACACAGTTCACGCGGATCTTGTCGGGCCCGAATTCGGCGGCCATCGACTTCGACATCGTGATCACCGCGCCTTTCGAGCTGTTATAGACCGTGAGGCCGGGACGCGGGCGAATCCCGGCAGTCGAGGCGATGTTGACGAAGCAGCCGCCGCCACGCTTGCGAAAAACCGGTACCGCGTGCACGGCCGAAAGGTAGACGCTCTTGACGTTCACGGCGTAGACCTTGTCGAACTCGGCTTCGCTCACTTCCACGTAGGCCTTACGCCGATGGGTCCAGCCTGCGTTGTTGACCACGATCGAAAGATCGCCTGCTTCTTTCACCATGCGCGCCCAGTCCGCGCTCTTGGTGACGTCGGCCTGCACGAATTTGCCGCCGACTTCCTTCACCACTTTCTCGCCCTGCGGGTTGATGTCGTTCACCACGACCTGCGCCCCTTCTTCGGCGAAGCGCCGCGCGATGCCGGCGCCGAATCCCGAGCCTGCGCCGGTGACGAGTGCAACTCTTCCCTTGAGACGCATCAGCCCTTCTCCTTGAATGGCGAGTGCTCGACCAGTTCGTTGACGTACTGCGCGATGCCGAGTGTTTCCTTCTCGAGGAAGTTCTCGACCGCACGCGCGAATTTGGGATGCGCGAGCCAATGCGCCGAGCGTGTCTGCACCGGCATCAGGCCGCGGAAGATCTTGTGCTCGCCCTGTGCACCGCCTTCGAACGTTGCCAGCTTTCGGGAAATGGCGTAGTCGATCGCCTGGTAGTAGCAGCATTCGAAGTGCATGAGTGGAATGTGCTCCACCGATCCCCAATAGCGGCCGTAGAGCGTACGGCGGTCGCGCAGCAGGAGTGAAGCGCACACAGGCTTCCCTTCGCGCTCGCCGAGAAGCAACGTTACGTTGTCCGGCATCTCCGAGCCGAGGCGCAGGAAGAAGTCGAGGTTCAGGTAAGGCGTGGACCGATGCGCTGCATAGGTGCGCCGGTAGCAGCGGTTGAAGAACTCCCAATCCTGGCGCTCGATGCCGGCGCCTTCGAGCCAGCGGAACGTGACGCCGGCGTCGCGCACGCGCCGGCGTTCCTGGCGGATGTTCTTGCGCCGCTGGTGCGACATGCGCGAGAGGAAGTCCTCGAAGTCCGCGTAGCCCTCGTTCTTCCAATGGAACTGGACCGTGTGCCGCATGAGGAACCCCGCCTCGTCCAGGAGGTCTGCGTCCTCGTCGCGGGCGAAAAGTACATGGAGCGAGGAGAGGTCATGTGCTACCTGCAGCGCAGCCTTCACGAGGGTTTTGCGGTCGGCGGTTGAGGCGGCGAGGAGGCGGATGCCGCGCACCGGCGTGAACGGCACGGCGCACACGAGCTTCGGGTAGTAATCGATGCCGTTCCGCTCATGGGCATCGGCCCAGGCCCAGTCGAAGACGTATTCGCCGTACGAGTGGTTCTTCGCGAAGAGCGGCATCGCGCCGGCAAGGGTCCCGTCCCGCTCGAGGAGCACGATCTGCGGCAGCCAGCCGGTCTTGGCGACGGCGCAGCCGGTCTCGATCAGCGCGGAGAGGAACTCGTGCCGCAGGAAAGGCTGCTCGCCGGCGAGCGCATTCCATTGGGCACGATCGACTCCTGCAAGCGAATCTACGACGCGGACGCTTTCCAAGTCGCTACGATACAATGGCTCTTACCAGCGGAGACCGCCCATGAAGAAGATCGAAGCCATCGTCAAACCGTTCAAGCTCGACGAAGTGCGCGAGGCACTCTCGGAAGTGGGTGTCACGGGCCTTACGGTGACGGAGGTCAAGGGCTTCGGCCGCCAGAAGGGCCACACCGAGCTCTACCGCGGCGCAGAGTACGTGGTCGATTTCCTGCCGAAAGTGAAGATCGAGGTCGTCGTTGCGAACGACCAGGTCGAGCGGGCCATCGACGCTATCGTGAAGTCCGCGCGCACCGGCAAGATCGGCGACGGCAAGATCTTCGTCACCGGCGTCGAGCACGTGGTGCGCATCCGCACTGGCGAGACGAACGAAGCCGCCGTCTAGGTTTTCAGCAGCACTAGCACAGCTCCGCTTCCACCCTGCGTCGCTGGCGCCTGGCTGAACGCCAGCACGTCCTGGCGCACCAGCCACTTTCTTAACAATCCTTTCAGCACCGGTTCGCGCTGCTTCGAGCCGAGCCCTTTGCCATGCACGATGCGCACGCAGC
>JAFARH010000441.1 GCA_019245555.1 Betaproteobacteria bacterium | reverse complement strand
CCGTGACGTAGGTGAGTCCGAGCAGGTTGAAGCCCACCACCAGCGCGACGAGGATCACGATCCAATAGACGAGCATCGCCAGGATGTCGGTCGCATCCATGCGAATGCCGCCGTCCTTCAGGAACCCGTCGATGCCCGCGCGCTCGGTGATGATGTGGAAGTTCACCTTGCGCAGGCCCCGGTTGATGGCGAAGCGGATCATCTTCGCGATCAGCCAGCCGGCGATGAGAACGACGAGCGCGAGCGCCACTCGCGGCAGGAAGTCGCCGACCTGGCCGAGGAACACCCGCAGCGGCTCGAGCATCACGTCGAAGCGTTGTTCCATGTCAGCCTTTCTCCAGCAGCGCCATCAGCCCCTGCACCGGGATGTGAATCCAGTCCGGGCGGTTCGCCGCCTCGTAGCGCAGCTCGTAGAGCACCTTCTCCATCTCGGCGAGCTTGAGCAATCCGCGCATGTCGTCGAAGGAGTCGTAGACGCCGCTGCCCTCCATCGCCGCGGCATAGGCGTCGAGAAACGCCTTGCGCGTGGCGAGCTCCCACGCCACCAGCGGCGGCCCGAGGCGCTCGATGCCCGGCTCGCTCCGCTCGCGGAGCTGGGTCGAGCCGCGTGCATAGCTGAACGAGCGCAGCATCCCGGCGATATCGCGCAGCGGCGTGTGCTTGCGGCGGCTCTCGGCGAGCGGCCGCGACGGCTCGCCTTCGAAATCGATGATCAGGATGTCGTTGTTGGAAACCAGCACCTGGCCCAGGTGATAGTCGCCGTGGTGCCGGGTCTTCAAGCTCGGCTTCTTCGGTGCGGCGCAGGCATCGATGAACGCGAGAATCTTCGCTTTCTGCGGCGCGACCGATTCCACCAGCTTCAGCGTCTGCTCCGCCTCTTGCCGCACGCGGGCACGCCACGTGTCGAAGTCCTGAGCGGTGAGCGGCTCGGGCTCGAACGCCGGGTCGCCGCTCTTCATCGCGAACGCCCGATGCAATTCGGCCGTGCGCGTGGCGAGCGTCTGGATCAGCGTGAGGTAGGCGCCATGCGTCTCGTTCTCGCGCAGGCTTTCGACGAAGCGCTCGAGGTAGGCGAGCGTGTAGCTCCACGCGTCGCCCTGGTTGACGACCCAGGCTTGCAGCAGCGCCACGGTAGCAGGCTCCCCATCCTTGGGCACGTACTCCACGGCGCCGGCGAGCGGCACGCAGTTCTTGAAGTGCGCCACCTCGGTGAGGAAGCGGCCTACCTCGAGCTCCGGATGCATGCCGGGCCGGATCCGCCGGAAGCATTTGAGGAACAGGCGATCGCCGAGCTGCACCGACGTGTTCGTGCTCTGCGTGTTCAGTGCGCCGCGTGTTAGGCCGACGACGTCGCTGCCCGCGAGCGACGCGAAGGCCGAGGTGGGGATGAAACGCAGCGCCCCGCTCCCCGTCGCCAGCGTCTTCTTCTCGCCGATCGCCTTCACCACATGGCGGCAGAAGGCTTCGTCCGCCATCGCGTCGGCCATCACGCCGACGTTCGCCTGTTGCCGCACCTTGGCGATGGCAAGCGCGGAGAGCGCGCGCACATGGTCCTCGTCCTCTTCCCAGCCGAGCGCGAGCGGCAGGAAATAATCGCCGTCCTTGACGCGCAGCAAGCAGAGCAACCAGCTGATCGGCCCCGCTTCCCAGACCACGTAGTCCTTCACTGCCGCTTCGCGTACCGGCTCGCCCTTCTGTGCATACCAACGCTGCACTTCGACAAACTTCGGCAGTACTTCCTTCTCGAGTCGCGTACGAAGCTGCTCCGCCATCCCGATGCGCCAGGGCACGACCTTCTCGCGGAAGAAGCTCGTCCAGCCGTCGAAGACGACGAGTACCGGCGCTTCTTCAGCGACCAGCATTTCCTTGTGCCAGTCGGGCGCCGAGACGTCCTGCGCGAGGCGAAACCAGTAGAAGGCATAAGCCGGCAGCGTGATGAGATACGGCAGGTCACCGATCGGTGGAAACGCCGCGCGGCCCAGGAGTTCCACCGGCACGCGGCCCTTGAAGCGCTTGAGATCCAGCTCCACCGGCTGCGCCGCACGCGACAGGTTCGCGACGCAGAGGATCGCCTCGTCCTTCAGCTCGCGCAGATAGACCAGCACCCTGCGGTTGCCGGGATGGAGGAACGACAAGCTGCCGCGCCCGAACGCGTGGCTCTGCTTGCGCACGGCGAGCATGCGCTTCATCCAGTTGAGAAGCGATCCGGGATCGCGCTGCTGCGCCTCGACGTTCACCGATTCATAGCCGTAGATCGGATCCATGATCGGCGGCAGGTAGAGGCGCTGCGGATCGGCACGCGAGAAGCCGGCGTTGCGATCGGGGCTCCACTGCATCGGCGTCCTCACGCCGTTGCGATCGCCGAGATAGATGTTGTCCCCCATGCCGATCTCGTCGCCGTAATAAACGACCGGCGAGCCCGGCATCGAGAGCAGGAGGCTATTCATCAGCTTGATGCGGTCAGGATCGTTCTGCATCAGCGGCGCGAGGCGCCGGCGGATGCCGAGGTTGATGCGCGCCTGCATGTCGGCGGCATACATGCGCCAGAGGTAGTCACGCTCTTTGCTCGTGACCATTTCCAGGGTGAGCTCATCGTGATTGCGCAGAAAAATGGCCCACTGGCAAAGCGCCGGGATGTCCGGCGTCTGCTGCATGATCTCGACGACCGGATGGCGGTCCTCCTGCGCGATCGCCATGTACATGCGCGGCATCAGCGGGAAGTGGAATGCCATGTGGCATTCGTCGGCGTCACCGAAGTAAGGCCGCACGTCTTCGGGCCACTGGTTGGCTTCGGCGAGCAGCATCCGGTTCTGGTAGCGCGCGTCCATATGCGCGCGGATCTGCTTCAAGACCACATGCGTCTCGGGCAGGTTCTCGTTGTTGGTGCCCTCCCGCTCGCAGAGATACGGGATTGCGTCTAGCCTGAAGCCGTCGACGCCCATGTCGGCCCAGGACTGCATCACCTTCAGCACCGCGCGGATCACGTGCGGGTTGTCGAAGTTGAGGTCCGGTTGATGACTGAAGAAGCGATGCCAGAAGTACTGCTTCGCCACCGGGTCGAGCGTCCAGTTCGAGGTCTCGGTATCCGTGAAGATGATGCGCGTGCCTTTGTACTTCTGGTCGGTGTCACTCCAGACGTAGTAATTGCGCTTCTTCGATCCCGGCGGCGCGCGTCTCGCAGCCTGGAACCACGGATGCTGGTCC
>JAFARH010000437.1 GCA_019245555.1 Betaproteobacteria bacterium | reverse complement strand
GGACGCTGTGCGCTCCGGCTACTCCATCATCGTCATCTCGGACCGCCTGGTCGATCGCGAGCGCGTGGCAATTCCAGCGCTGATCGCGCTCTCGAACATTCACCAGCACCTCGTCAACCGCGGGCTGCGCACGTCGACGGGTCTCGTCGTTGAGACCGGCAGCGCACGCGAAGTGCATCACTTCGCGCTGCTCGGTGGCTACGGCGCCGAGGCGGTGCATCCCTACCTCGCGCTCGAGACGATCCTGTCCGTCGCCGAGGACAAGAAGAAAGCGATCAAGAACTACGTCAAGGCGATCGGCAAGGGTCTGAAGAAGGTGATGTCCAAAATGGGCGTCTCCACCTACATGTCCTACACCGGCGCCCAGCTCTTCGAGGCGATTGGCCTCGCGCGCTCAATGGTCGACAAGTACTTCACCGGCACCGCCTCGACTGTCGAAGGCATCGACGTGTTCGACGTCGCGGAAGAGGCGCTGCGCGTCCATCGCGCGGCGTTCGGCGACAAGGATCCTGTGCTCGCGGCGGCGCTCGACGCCGGCGGCGAATATGCGTGGCGGGTTCGCGGTGAAGATCACACCTGGACGCCCGACAGCATCGCCAAGCTGCAACAGGCGTCACGCACCAACTCGTTCAAGACCTACCAGGAATACGCCGCGCTGATCAACGACCAATCGCGACGTCTTCTCACGTTCCGCGGTCTTTTCGACTTCAAGTTTCCGACTGCGCCAATTTCGCTCGAGGAAGTCGAGCCCGCCGCCGAGATCGTGAAGCGCTTCTCCACTGGCGCCATGTCGCTTGGCTCAATCTCGACCGAAGCCCACACGGTGCTCGCGGTCGCCATGAACCGCGTTGGTGGACGCTCGAACACGGGCGAAGGCGGCGAGGACCGCAAGCGCTATGCACCGATCAAGGAAGGCGAGAGCCTGATGTCCCGCCTGGGAGATGGCCGCGTGCAGGTCGCCATCCCGCTCAAGGCCGGCGACTCACTCAACTCAAAGATCAAGCAGGTTGCCTCGGGGCGCTTCGGCGTTACCGCCGAGTACCTCGCCAACGCGCAGATGCTGCAGATCAAGATCGCGCAGGGCGCGAAGCCCGGCGAAGGCGGCCAGCTGCCGGGCCGCAAGGTCTCCGAATACATCGCGGAGCTGCGCTACTCGACGCCCGGTGTCGAGCTGATCTCGCCGCCGCCGCACCATGACATCTATTCGATCGAGGACATCGCGCAGCTGATCCACGATCTGAAGAACTCGAATCCCGAAGCCTGGGTCAGCGTGAAGCTGGTCTCCGAGATCGGCGTTGGCACCATTGCTGCCGGCGTCGCGAAAGCGAAGTCCGACCACGTGACGATTTCCGGCCACGACGGCGGCACGGGCGCGAGCCCCTGGTCGTCGATCATGCATGCGGGCACTCCCTGGGAGCTCGGCCTAGCGGAGACGCAGCAGACGCTGGTGCTGAACCGGCTACGCGGCCGGATCTCGGTACAAGTCGACGGTCAGATGAAGACCGGGCGCGACGTCGTGATCGGCGCCATCCTCGGCGCCGACGAGTTTGGCTTTGCCACCGCGCCGCTGGTGGTCGAAGGCTGCATCATGATGCGCAAGTGCCACCTAAATACGTGTCCGGTGGGCGTGGCGACACAGGACCCGGAGCTGCGCAAGAAATTCGAGGGCAAGCCCGAGCACGTCGTGAACTACCTCTTCTTCGTCGCCGAGGAAGCGCGCGAGCTGATGGCGCGGCTTGGCGTGAGGAAGCTGGAGGAGCTCATCGGCCGCAGCGACCTCCTCGATACGCGCAAAGGCATCGAGCACTGGAAGGCAAAGGGTCTCGACTTCTCGAGGATCTTCCACGCGCCGCAGATGCCGGCGGACGTCGCGCGCTATCACCGCGAAGCACAGAGCCACGGCCTCGAGAAGGCGCTCGACAATCGCTTGATCGAGCTCGCGACACCGGCGATCGAGCGCGGCGAGAAGGTCACGATCGAGATGCCGATCCGCAACATCAATCGCACCGTCGGCACGATGCTTTCCAACCGTATCGCCAAGCGCTACGGACACGACGGCCTGCCGGACGAGACCATTCACGTTCGCCTCGCCGGTTCCGCGGGGCAGAGCCTCGGCGCATTCCTCGCGCGTGGCGTGTGGCTTGATCTCATTGGCGACACCAACGACTACTGCGGCAAAGGCCTCTCCGGCGGCCGTATCTCGGTTCAACCCTCGCCTAAATTCCGCGGCGAACCCTCCGAGAACATCATCACCGGCAACGTCGTGCTGTACGGCGCGATCGAAGGCGAGGCTTACTTCCGCGGCGTGGCCGGCGAGCGATTCGCGGTGCGCAACTCCGGAGCGCAGGCCGTTGTGGAAGGCGTCGGCGACCACGGCTGCGAGTACATGACGGGCGGCACGGTGGTGGTGATCGGCATAACCGGCCGCAACTTCGCAGCGGGCATGTCAGGCGGCATCGCCTACGTGCTCGACGAGGACGGCGCGTTCGTCAAGCGCTGCAACACCTCCATGGTTACGCTGGAACCGCTTCTCGCCGAATCCGAGCAGGAAACCAAGCTCGGCCCTGAGCTCTGGCACAAGGGCGCCGCCGACGAGGCGACCGTACGGCGCCTCCTCGAGAGCCATGCGCGCTACACCGGCAGTGCCCGCGCGAAGCAGATCCTCGAGCGCTGGAACGATTACCGCGCGAAGTTCATTAAGGTGTTCCCGCATGAATACCGGCGTGCCTTGGGCGAGCTGGCGGCGAAGCATCGCCGCCTCGCCGCGTAGGAAGGCCATGGGCAAGGTCACCGGGTTCATGGAGTACGAGCGCCTCGAGGAGCCGCACGAGGCGCCGGAGGCACGCAAGAAACACTACCGCGAGTTCCATCTCCGTCTTGCCGACAAGGACGCGGCCGTGCAGGGCGCACGGTGCATGGATTGCGGCATTCCCTTCTGCATGTCGGGCTGCCCGGTCAACAACATCATTCCCGACTGGAACGACCTCGTGTACCGCGGTGACTGGAAGCTCGCCATCGACACGTTGCATTCCACGAACAACTTCCCCGAGTTCACCGGGCGTGTCTGCCCCGCGCCTTGCGAGGAAGCGTGCGTGCTGCGCATCAACGAAGATCCGGTTGGCATCAAGTCGATCGAGCACGCAATCGTCGACAAGGCCTGGGAAGAGGGCTGGATCAAGCCGAAGCCGGCAGCGCACAAGACCGGGAAGAAAGTTGCCGTCGTCGGCTCCGGCCCGGCTGGACTCGCCTGCGCCCAGCAGCTCGCGCGCGCCGGGCACGATGTCACCGTATTCGAGAAGAACGACCGTATCGGCGGACTTCTGCGCTATGGCATCCCCGACTTTAAGCTCGAGAAGAGCGTGATCGATCGCCGTCTCGAGCAGATGACGGCCGAGGGGGTGAAATTTCGCGT
>JAFARH010000408.1 GCA_019245555.1 Betaproteobacteria bacterium | reverse complement strand
CTCTGCATTGGGAAATTCGATCGGCCCCTTCACTAGGTCGTTCCATCCCACCGTGCCATCCTGCGGTGTCTTGAAGCGCACCGGCGCGGGCCCGCTGCCCTTGAATTTCTGGCCGATCGCCCGGTCGTAGCGCGGCTTCTCGCCGCGGGCCTGCTGCTGGGCGCGCAGCGCATCGAGCTCCGCCTTCGGCATGTAGTCGTAGTAGGCGTGCCCGGAGCTAATCAGCTTGTCGGCAACCTCGCGATAACGCGAAAGGCGCTTCATCTGGAAGAACGGCCCCTCGTCGTAGTCGATGCCGAGCCACTTCAAGCCGTCGATGATCGCCGCCACCGACTGCTCGGTCGAGCGCTCGAGATCCGTGTCCTCCACACGCAGGACGAATTGCCCGCCGTGGTGCCGCGCGTATGCCCATGAGAAGAGCGCGGTGCGTGCGCCTCCTATATGGAGGTAGCCGGTCGGGCTCGGCGCAAAGCGGGTACGGACTGCGGCCATCTAGTCGGTGGCGCCCTCGACCGAATGGCGTTGCGCGCGCCAGCGCAGCATGCCGCCCGAGAGATTGGCGACGCGATCGAAGCCCGCCTTGCCGAGGAGCACCGTCGCCTGCGCCGAGCGCGCACCGGAGCGACACACGGCGACGATCGGCTTGTCCTTTGCGAGCTGCCCAACGTTCTTGGCGAGCGTCCCCAGCGGGATCAGCTGGGCGTGGGGCACATGGCCTAGCGGCCCGTTGAATTCATCGGGCTCGCGCACGTCAACGATTTGTACGTCGCGCAGGTGCTCCTCGAGCCAGTGCGGCTGCACTTCCCAGATGCCGCCGAACGTATAAGTGAGCGGCGCCCAGTCGGGATCCGCCGTGGTTGTCTTCTCCGGCTTGCCGCACTTGAGATTCGCCGGCACCGCGACATCCATCTGCTTTGGATGCGCAAGGCCGAGGTGCGTCATGTAGCCGACGAAGTCGTTCTCGCCGATCGACTCGGCGAGGCGCGGGTTGTAGAGCTTCTCCTCGCCGACGCTCGTGACGGTGAGACCGCGATAGTCATGGCCGGGATAGATGAGGCACTCGTCGGGCAGCGAGAAGATCTGCTCGCGCACCGAGCGGAAAAGGCCGTGCGCATCGCCCTGCTGGAAATCGGTGCGACCGCAGCCGCGGATCAGCAGCGCATCGCCGGTGAAGGCCATCGATCGGTCGTCGACCACGTACGTCGTGCAGCCGCCGGTGTGGCCGGGCGTGGCGCGCGCCTCGACATGCCGCTGGCCGATTTGCACCTTGTCGCCCGGCTTCAAGTACACGTCGGCGCCCTCCGCCCCGCTCGCCGCGGACACCGCGATGCGGCTGCCGAGCTTCTGCTTGAGGAGCGACGCCGCGGTGACATGGTCGGCATGCACGTGCGTCTCGAGCGTGTACTTGAGCTTCAGGCCGAGCTCTTCGATCAGCGCCGCATCGCGCCGTGCCTGCTCGAACACCGGGTCGATCAGCACTGCCTCACGCGATTTTTCGTCAGCAAGGAGATACGTGTATGTTGAGGACTGCGGATCGAACAGCTGTCTGAAGATCATTCGTGGCGAACTTTACCCCAGTCGCGTCGCTCCTCGGCGGATTACTCATAGGTATAGCCAGCGTTTGGCTGCTGGCGGCTAACGGCCGCATCGCGGGTATCAGCGGCATCTTGCATGGCTTGTTCGTGCAGCCACCGGGCGATAGAGCCTGGCGCGGCGCGTTCATCACGGGACTGATTGCGGCGGGATTCGCATGGCACCTCTTCGCCGGACCGGCGCCGGTGCGCGAAGGCTTCGGGCTCGGCTGGGCGGCGGCAGCCGGTCTCCTCGTCGGCATTGGCACGCGCATTGGCGGCGGTTGTACAAGCGGTCACGGGGTGTGCGGCCTCGGCCGGTTCTCGATGCGCTCGCTCGTTGCGGTGGCGGTCTTCATGGTCGTCGGCATGATTGCCGCGGTCGTCACGCGGCACGTCCTCGGCGTCGCGTCGTGATCGCAGCCTCATTTTCCTCATTCGGCGCGGGATTCCTGTTCGGCATCGGCCTCTGGCTCTCGGGCATGGCGAATCCGCGCAAGGTGATCGACTTCCTGGATGTCGCCGGCAACTGGGATCCGAGCCTGCTGCTCGTCATGGGCGGCGCGGTGGCGGTAACGGCGGCGTTCTTCCGGCCGCTCATCCGTAAGAAGGACATCAAATTCGAGAAGACCGATATCGACGCGCCACTCGTCATCGGCGCCGCGGTGTTCGGCCTCGGCTGGGGAATCGGCGGCTATTGCCCGGGGCCGGCGCTGACGGCGCTGTCGAACCTGAGCGCGGAGGCGTCGGTCTTCGTCGCGGCGATGATCGTCGGCGGGATTGTCGGTAAAATTCGTCGGTAAAATTCCACCTCGCCCGGCCGGGTCGTTAGCTCAGCGGTAGAGCACTGCTCTCACACAGCAGGGGCCACTGGTTCGATCCCAGTACGACCCACCAAAAGAAGGAATAAGGCACCATGAAGCTGTCACGCCGGCGCTTCATCGCGGGAACGAGTGGAGCGCTTCTGCTTGCGGCAGGACGGCTCAGCGACGCGCGCGGCCTTCTCACCGACCCGCTTCTCAGCAGCGTCATCGACACAGCGCTTGGCACGGCCAAACGCGCGGGCGCCACTTATGCCGACGTCCGGATGGTGCGACGGCGCGCGGAGCAGATCTCCACGCGCGAGGATCACGTCGAGGGCGTCGGCGCCTCGGACAGCTACGGCTTCGGCGTGCGCGTCATTGCCGATGGCGCCTGGGGATTCGCGGCATCGCCCACGGTGAACACAAATGAGGCGGCGCGGGTCGCTGCGTTGGCCGTCGCCGTCGCGAAAGCGAATGCACGCGCACTCGCGGCCCCGGTAAAGCTCGCGCCGGCCCCGGCAGTGGTCGACGTCTGGCAGACCGCACTCACCAAGGATCCATTCAGAATTCCGCTAGAGGAGAAGGCGGCGTTCCTGATCGCCATCAACGCCGAGGCGCTGAAGGTGCCGGGAGTGAAGTTCTGCTCGTCATCGATCCAGTCGCTCGGCGAATGGAAGCTCCTGACGACGAGCGAAGGCAGCTCGATCGAGCAGAACATCACGCGCATCGCTCCGGCTTACACGGTGACCGCGGTCGATGCGAAGGGCGGAGATTCGGTCACGCGCACCCATGAGCTGCCGGCCAGGCAGGCTGGCTGGGAGTATGTCGAGCAGTCATCGTTCTTCGCCGATGCGCGCCGCATGGGCGAAGACGCGGTCGAGAAGCTGAAGGCCGCGAGCGTCGAGCCGGGCAAGCGAACGATCATTCTCGCGCCCTCGAATCTCTGGCTCACGATCCACGAAAGCATCGGTCACTCGACCGAGCTCGACCGGATGCTTGGGTACGAGGCGAACATGGCGGGAACCTCGTTTGCGACCGTCGAGCAGCTCGGCAAGCTGCGCTATGGAGCGAGCCTCCTCACGTTCTACGCAGACAAGACGACGCCGGGCGGCCTCGCCACCTGCGGCTATGACGACGATGGCGTCAAGACGCAGCGCTGGGATCTGATCTCGAAAGGCGTCCTCACGCACGTGCAGACGACGCGGGAGCAGGCAGCGTGGATCGGCGAAACGGCTTCGCGCGGCACCTGCTACGGCGAGGACTACAAGGCGTTCCCGTTCCAGCGCATGCCGAACGTGTCGCTCGCGTCCGGCGAGCGCGACCTGACGGTTGAGGACCTGATCGCCGCGACGGACGACGGCATCTACATCACGGGCGACGGCTCGTGGTCGATCGACCACCAGCGCTACAACTTCCAGTTCGGCGGGCAGATGTTCTACGAGGTGAAGAAAGGCAAGATCGCGCGGCCGCTGCGCGACGTGGCCTACCAGGCGAACTCGCTGGAGTTCTGGGGTTCGTGCGACCTGCTGGGCGGGCCGCGTGCCTGGGAGCTGCACGGCGCGCTCTACGACGGCAAGGGCGAGCCCGGGCAGGTGAATGCCGTGAGCCATGGCTGCCCGCCGGGCCGCTTCACGGCCAACGTGGTTAATTCGCGAAAATCCTGATGGCTCTCGATCGAACGCAATCGACGAAGCTCCTGCAGGAGGTCCTCGCAACCGCGGCGAAGGTTGCACCGGGCGCGCAGGCCAAGGTCGGTATCGTCTCGGCACGCGAAGCGAATGCGCGATTCGCCAAAGGCGGAATTACGTCGGCCGGTGATGTCAACGAGACGACCCTGACGGTGGGGCTCGCGTTTGGCAAGCGCCACGCCAGCTCGACGACGAACCAGCTCGACGCGCGCTCGCTGAGGGACGTCGTCGTGCGCACGCGCGAGATGGCCAAGCTCGCGCCGGAAGATCCGGAATACATGCCGCCGCTGGGAGCGCAGAAATACGCGAGCGCGGGCGCCGCGTACGACCCGGCCATAGAAAAACTGGACGCCACCGCCCTAGCCGATGCTGCGCAGTCAGCGCTGCGCGCGGCGAAGGATGCGTCGGTGGATCTCGCCGGCTACCTTCAGCACCGCACGGAGGCCTGGGGGCTCGCCGACTCCGCGGGGTTGAGTGCGTACCATCTGGAAACGCCCGTGGAGTTCACGGCGACAGCGCGCACGCCCGACGGCACCGGCTCGGGCTGGGGCGGAGCCTGGACAAATCGCTGGCGCGAGCTCGACGCCGGCGCGACCTCGACGGTTGCCATCGACAAGGCGCTGAAGTCGCGCAAGGCGCGCGCGCTTGCACCCGGTCGCTACACCGTCGTGCTCGAGCCGGCCGCCGTGGCAAACCTCATCTCGTTCCTTGCCTGGTCGCTCGATGCCCGGCGCGCCGACGAGGGACGCTCGTTCTTCGCGAAAGCGGGCGGCGGCACGAAGCTGGGCGAGCGCCTGTTCGGCGAACACATCACGTTTCGATCGGATCCGGGGCGGCCCGAGATGCCCTTCACGCCGTTCGATGAGGAAGGCCTGCCGATCCTCCCGACCACGTGGATCGACCGCGGACAGGTGGCAGCGCTCGAGTATTCGCGCTATTGGGCAGCCAAGCAGAGCAAGACGCCCACGGGCAGGCCCGAAGGCTATGAGCTCCTTGGCGGAACCGAGAGCAGTGCCAAGCTCGTGTCCGGAGTGAAGCGCGGGGTGCTGATCACGCGATTCTGGTATCTGCGCTGGCTCGACCCGATGACGATGACCGTGACCGGCCTGACGCGCGACGGCGTCTTCCTCATCGAGGGCGGCGAGGTGACGGGGCCGGTCAACAACTTCCGCTTCAACGAATCGCCGATCAATCTCCTCAAGAACGCCGATGGACTTGCCAGCCAGGTGCGCGTCGGCAACAAACGCGTTCCTGCCCTTCGCAGCCACGAATTCAACCTCGCGTCGGTCTCGAACGCCGTATGAGCACGGTTCCCGTCCTGCTGTGGGCTGATACGACCGCGCCCTATGTCGACGCGATCAAGGCGGCGGGCCTCGCCGAGCGCATCACGCTGCAAGCGCTACCGCGGAAAGAAAAGCCCTCGGCCGAGCAGCTCTCGCAGACCGAAGCGCTGATGGCGTACACCGTGCCGCCGGGCACCCTGCCCGCAATGCCGAAGCTGCGCTGGGCGCAGGTGATGACCGCGGGCGTGGAGGAATGGCTCGCGCTGCCCGACCTGCCGCAGAGCCTCACGCTGACTTGCGCGCGCGGCACGCATACCGAGTCGATGCCCGAGAACATCATGGGCGCCCTGTTCTACGTCGCCAAGCCCTACGCGACCGCGGTTGAAAACCAGAAGCGCGGCACGTGGGTCCGCACCGTCGCGCAGCCGCTGACCGGCAAGACGCTCGGCATCCTCGGCCTCGGCGTCATCGGCCAGCAGGTGGCGCGCATCGCGAGCACGCTCGGGATGCGCGTGATCGGCACGCGCCGCCGGCCGCAACCAATGCCGAACGTCGCGAAGGTGCTCGGTTCAGTAGGAACGCGCGAGGTGCTGGCGGAGTCGGATTTTGTGCTGCTGCTCTTGCCGGCGACGCCCGACACGGAGAATTTCGTCAATGCCGAGCGGCTGGCGCTGATGAAGCCGACGGCATGGCTTTTGAATTTCGGGCGCGGGCACCTGATCAAGGATGACGATCTCATCGCCGCCGTGAAAGCGAAGAAGATCGCGGGCGCGGTGCTCGATGTATTTCGTCAGGAGCCGCTGCCGGCCGAGCATCCGTTCTGGAAGGCCGACGGCATCATCGTGCTGCCGCACATCGGCGGCCCGCACCCTCAGCGCGACAAGTTCGTCGCGCGTCTCTTCGTCGAGAACCTCGGCCGCTTCCTTGACGGCAAACCGCTCAAGGAAGTGGTGGACCGCAGGACCGGTTACTAGTCGGTCGGCAGGCGCTGCGGATCGTTCCACAGCGGCAGCGCGCGATGCGCGGCGGCATACTCGCGCAGGAGCTCGCCGTGGCGCTGCTCCGGATCCGGCGAGACTTCCCAACTGCAGCCGGTGACCTGTCTTGCGCTCAGCATGCGCGCGCGCAACTGCTCGTCGAGCGCGATGCGAATCGTGCCGGCTCTGCCGTAATAGACGATGCCGCCGCCTTGCCAGAGCGCGAACACGCCCGGCGCGTCAGGCGCGGCGGCAACGAGCGATGAAGTGAAAGGCAGACTGCTGCTGGTGATCGACATGGCTCCTCCGGCCCGCAAATTCTAGATCCGGTGTCGCCGCGAATTCGACCTACATGTCGAATCATTTCGACAGCGGAAAAACCCCGCGTGGTTTCAGCGCCTTAAGAAGGAACCTGACAGGCATTCGAGTTGCAGAACTTCCGTATGGAAAAACTCTACGGAAAGGCGCAGCCATGCCGTTAAAACCGAACGGCGCTTTGTGCAGAGTCAGGGAACAGATCATTGAAGACTCGGCAAGCGGACTCACGCTGCAGTTCGAATGCGACGACGGGCGCTTGCGCATCGTCCTCGCGGGCAAGGCACTCAGCCTTGGCAACCGCGAGATCCTCTTCGACCAAGAAGGACGCGAGGCCGGCGCAGGAACCCTGGTCGGCGAGTTCCGCAAGCCGAACTGGCTAAAAGGCGTTTAGGTTTCCAGGAGACGCCTGAGCCATTCCTGCGCGTCGGACTCGCCGGCACGCAGGTTCATGCAGCGATCGCGCAGGTTCTTCAGCACGTGCTCCACCATGCCGCCGCGGTGCTCGGGCGACAGGCCGTCGAGCGCGCGGCCGAAGGCGTGCGCGAAGTGCGTCTTGTCGATCACCCGGTGCTCGTGCAGCGTCTCGATGATCACGATGTTCGCCGCGGCGAGCCCTGCCAGCGTCTCGACGAGCGTCGGCTCATTCATTAGCTGAGCCCTGCGGCAGCGTGCGCGACAGCGTGGCGAGCAAGAGGTCGATGTTCACCGGCTTCGCCACGTAGTCGGTCGCGCCGGCAGCCAGGCACTTGTCGCGGTCGCCCATCATCGCCTTTGCGGTCACAGCGATGATCGGGATCTCGCGGTAGTTGTCGAGCTGGCGGATGATGCGCATCGTGTCGAGGCCGTCGAGGCCCGGCATCATCACGTCCATCAGCACGATCTCGATGTCGGCCCTGTGCTTGAGAAGCTCGATGCCTTCCTTGCCGCTCTCGGCGTGCAGCACCTGCATGCCGTGCTGCTCGAGCGCGCTCGTCAGCGCGAAGACATTGCGGATGTCATCGTCGACGACCAGCACCTTCTTGCCCTGCAGCTCCTCGGGCGAGCTTCCGGCAGACTCTCCCAGGCTGGGCGCCGCACGATCTCCTGGCACCGGCAGGGAAATCGGCGTCGGGACGGGCGCGGCAGTTGTTTCTTCGTCCGGTTCGATCGCGACGACCACTTCGCCGCCGTTCGCTTCGTAGTGCAGCGGCAGGTAAAGCGTGAAGGTGCTGCCCTGCGCAGGCGTGCTCGTCACGCGGATCTCGCCGCCAAGACGGCGCGCGAGCTCGCGCGAGATCGAGAGGCCGAGGCCGGTGCCACCGTACTCGCGGCTCGTCGTGCCGTCGGCCTGCTGGAAAGCCTCGAAGATGAGCCGCTGCTTGTTGGCCGGGATACCGATGCCGGTGTCGCTCACGCTGAAGGCGACGACGTGCTCGGCCTGGTCGAGGATCGGATGGCCAGGCGTCCAGCCGCTCGTCGGCGCGTCGATATGCAGCGCCACGCGCCCGCGGCTCGTGAACTTGAAGGCGTTCGACAGCAGGTTGGTGATGATCTGCTGCAGGCGCTTGCCATCGGTCTCGATCGAGACCGGCAGCTTCGGATCGACCGCGACCGCGAACTCCAGCGACTTGTCGTTCGCTACCTGGCGGAAGGTGCGCTCGCAGTAGTCCGAGATGTCGGCGAAGCGCTCCTGGGCGATGTTCAGGGTCACCGTGCCCGACTCGATCTTCGCGAGATCCAGGATGTCGTTGATCAGCGCGAGTAGCTCCGCACCCGACGAATGGATCGTGCGTGCGAACTCCACCTGCTTCGGCGTGAGGTTGCCGCCGACGTTGTCTGCGAGGAGGCGCGCCAGGATCAGCAGGCTGTTCAGCGGCGTGCGCAGCTCGTGCGACATGTTGGCGAGGAACTCGCTCTTGTAGCGCGAGGAAAGCGATAGCTGCTCCGCCTTCTCTTCCAGCGCCGCGCGCGCCTGCTCGATCTCGCGGTTCTTGAACTCGACCTGGTGCATCTGCTCGGATAGCTGCCGCGCTTTCTCCTGCAATTGCTCGTTCGCCGCGCGTAGCTCGTCCTGCTTGGACTTGAGCAACCCCTCCGACTTCTGCAGGTTGAGGGCTTGCTGCTCCAGCCGGTCGTTCGTCTTCTTCAGCTCTTCCTGCTGCGCCTGCAGCTCGGCCGTGAGCGACTGCGACTGGTGCAGGAGGTATTCCGTCTGCATGTTCGCCGCGATCGTGTGCAGCACCACGCCAATCGACTCGGTGAGCTGGTCCAGGAAGGTTTGATGGATCTCGCTGAACTTGCTGAACGAGGCGAGCTCGATCACTGCCTTCACCTGCCCCTCGAACAGCACCGGCAGGATCACAATGTTCACCGGGGCACCCGAGCCGAGCGAGGAGCTGATGCGGATGTAGTCGGAGGGCGCGTTGGCGAGCACGATGCGCTTCTTCTCGAAGGCGCACTGCCCGACCAGGCCTTCGCCGAAGGCGATCTTGCGCGGCAGGCTCTTCGAGTGCCGCTGGGCGTAGCCCGCCAGCAATTCGAGCGTGGAGTCGCCACTGCGATGGTCCGCGACGTAGAACGCGGCTTGCTGGGCGTTCACCAGCGGCGTCAGCTCCGAGAGGATCAGGCGCGACACCGTCACCAGGTCGCGATGGCCCTGCAGCATGCGCGTGAATCGCGCGAGGTGCGTCTTCAGCCAGTCCTGCTCGGTGTTCTTGCGAGTGGTGTCCTTCAGGTTGCGGATCATCTCGTTGATGTTGTCCTTCAACGAGGCCACTTCGCCCTGCGCGTCGACCGTAATCGATCGCGTGAGATCGCCCTTCGTTACCGCGGTCGCCACCTCGGCGATCGCGCGCACCTGAGTCGTGAGGTTCGCGGCAAGGCGGTTCACGTTGTCCGTGAGGTCGCGCCAGGTGCCGGCCGCGCTTGGCACCCGGGCCTGGCCGCCGAGTTTTCCTTCGGAGCCCACTTCGCGCGCGACGTTCGTCACCTGATCGGCAAAGGTGGCGAGCGTGTCGATCATGCTGTTGATGGTCTCTGCGAGCGCCGCCACCTCGCCCTTCGCTTCCACCGTCAGCTTGCGCGAGAGGTCGCCGCTTGCCACCGCGTTCACGACGTTCGCCACGCTGCGCACCTGGCTCGTGAGGTTCGCCGCCATCGAGTTCACGTTGGCGGTGAGGTCGTTCCACACGCCGCCGACGCCTTTCACCTGCGCCTGGCCGCCGAGTTTTCCTTCGGTGCCGACTTCGCGCGCCACGCGAGTCACTTCGGCAGCGAAGGCATTCAGCTGGTCCACCATCGTATTGATGGTGAGCTTGAGCTCGAGGATCTCGCCCTTCACGTCGACGGTGATCTTCTTCGAGAGGTCGCCGTTCGCCACCGCGGCCACGACGCTCGCAATACCGCGCACCTGACCGGTAAGGTTGGCGGCGAGCTGGTTCACGTTGTCGGTGAGGTCCTTCCAGACGCCCGCGACGCCCGGCACCTGCGCCTGGCCGCCGAGCTTGCCGTCGGTGCCGACTTCTTTCGCCACGCGCGACACCTCGCTCATGAATCCGTTGAGCTGGTCGACCATCGTGTTGATCGTGCTCTTGAGCTCGAGGAGCTCGCCGCGCACGTCGGCGGTGATCTTCTTCGACAGGTCGCCCTTCGCGACTGCGGTCGTGACCTCTGCGATGTTGCGCACCTGGCTCGTGAGGTTCGCGCCCATCAGGTTCACGTTGTCGGTGAGGTCCTTCCAGGTGCCGGCGACGCCGCGCACGTCGGCCTGACCGCCGAGCTTGCCGTCGGTGCCGACCTGCATGGCGACGCGCGTGACTTCCGACGCGAACGAGCTCAGCTGCTCGACCATCGAGTTGACGGTGGTGCCGATGCGCAGGAACTCACCCTTGACCGGCTGCCCCTCGATCTC
>JAFARH010000267.1 GCA_019245555.1 Betaproteobacteria bacterium | reverse complement strand
ATTCGGCAAGGGCGCAATCCAGGGCGTGGCGGGCCCCGAGTCGGCAAACAATGCCGGCGCGCAAACCTCCTTCATCCCGATGCTCACGCTCGGCATCCCGTCCAACGCGGTGATGGCGCTGATGATCGGCGCGCTGATGATCCAGGGTATCGCGCCCGGGCCCCAGGTCATGAACGAGAAGCCGCAGCTCTTCTGGGGCCTGATCGCCTCGATGTGGGTCGGCAACCTGATGCTGGTGATCCTCAACCTGCCGATGATCGGCATGTGGGTCAAGCTCCTGTCGGTTCCTTACCGTTATCTCTTCCCGTCGATCCTGGTCTTCATGGCGATCGGCGTGTTCAGCCTTTCCAACAACGCGTTTGACGTGCTGATCATGGCGATCTTCGGTGTGATCGGCTACATCTGCGTGAAGCTCGAGTGCGAGCCGGCACCGATGATCCTCGGCTTCATCCTCGGGCCCCTGATGGAAGAGAACTTGCGAAGAGCGATGCTCCTCTCGCGCGGCGACCCTACGGTGTTCTTCACCAAGCCGATCAGCTGCGGCTTCATGATCGCCTCCTTCATCCTGCTCGTCATCGTCGCGCTGCCCGCGATCCGCAAGAAGCGCGAAGAGGTGTTCGTCGAAGATTAAGCTCTTCGCGGCGCTCGCCCTCTGCGCGAGCGCCGCGGCTTATTCCCAGGATTGGCCTTCACGGCCAATCCATATCGTGGTCCCTTATGCAGCGGGCGGTCCGGTCGATCTTTCCGCGCGCCTTATCGCGCCCAAGCTGCAGCAGGCTCTCGGCCAACCTGTCATCGTCGAGAATAGGGTTGGCGCCGGCGGCAACATCGGCGCGGATGCAATTGCGAAGAGCGCACCGGATGGTTATTCGCTCGTCATCGGCGCCATCGCCACCCACGCCATCAATCCCGCGCTGTACAAGAACGTGCCGTACGACCCGGTACGGGACTTCCGGCACATCGCGCTGCTCGTGCAGGTGCCGAATGTGCTCGTGGTCAACAACGACCTGCCAGCGCGGTCCGTAGCCGATCTGGTGGTACTCGCCAAGCGCGAGCCAGGCAAGCTCGACTTCGCGTCCGGTTCCACGGGCTCCACCGGTCACCTCGCGGGCGAGCTCTTCAAGCAAATGACCGGCACGTACATGGTTCACATCCCGTACAAGGGCTCGGCGCCGGCCGTTTCAGACATGCTCGCGGGCCGCGTGGCGCTGATGTTCGACAACCTCGCGAGCGCGCTGCCGAACATCCGGGCGGACAAGGTGCGCGTTCTGGCGGTCACGACGCTGCGCCGCTCGAGCTTTCTGCCCGACGTGCCCACACTCGACGAATTGGGTCTCAAGGGATTCGACATGACGACCTGGTGGGGCCTGATGGCGCCTGCGAAGACGCCGCAACCGGTTGTCGATCGCCTGGCCGCCGAATGCGCGAAGGCGCTACCCGAGCTAAGCGATCGGTGGCGAGCAATGGGCTCCGAGCTGCCGAGCGTGCGCACGCCGGCTGGATTCACCGCGTTCGTGGAGCGCGAACGGAAACTCTATGCCGAGCTGGTGAAGCGGTCGGGCGCGACGGCCGATTGATGATGGATTGCGCGAACCGCAAATACGAAGAGCCAGATCGAAAGCACTATCGTCGCTAGGTGCTCGAACAGGCCTGGGCCGCCCCAAGGGTTGCCTTCCCAGGACATAAGCAGCAACGACACCAGCGCCACGACCCCGCAGCCGACGGAGAACCTGGATCGCAATAGGGCTCCCCAGAGTAGGGCCGCGAGGATGCCCGAGCAGAAACCAACCGTGGCGAACCGCGTGTGGAGGTCTTGAGTTTCCGTGGCTCGCACACAGCCCGGATCGCACGGGAAGACGCCTGCTCCCATTCTTCCGATGCCCTCCAGCGCGATGAGGCAACAGGCCGCCGCGAACAGCCACCCCTGCCGATGCGTGGCGCGGAGGCCGAGTGCGAAACATACGTAGAGAAAGCCGGTGAGACCGAACGCCGCACTACGTATCAGCGATTCATTGGGGCTGCCCCGCGTGCCAAGCTCGCTGATGTAGTGAGTAAGGGGACTGAAGCCGGGTTGGAGTGCTCCGCCAACTGCCAATAGCGCGAGCCATAGGACCGGACTCACGATCCCGCAGTACAGAGCCAGCTTGGCGCTAGAGCGCAGCGATGGTCTGCACCTCGATCAGGAATTGCTCCTGCACGAGGCGGTCAATGATGAGGAGCGTGTTCGGCGGGTACTTGCCGTCGGGAAACAGCTTCGGATAGTTCTGCTCGCGCCAGCGATAGAACGCGGCGATATCCTGCGAGTGCACGAGGAAGGTGGTGAATTGGACGACGTTCTTCCAGCCGCCGCCGGCGGATTTCAGCGCCTGCTCGATCTGCGCGAAGACCGCGGCGCATTGTTTCTCGAAGCTCTCTCCTGGCGCGAGCATGCCGGCGATGTAGAGCGTTTCCGCGTTCTTCACGCGGGCGACGTGAGAGTAGGGACCAACGGGTTTGCCGAGCGCGTCGACGTTGTAGATCTTGATGTCTGCCATAGGTGTGTACTTCGGGTCAGTGCCTGGGTTGTCCTCGCTTCGCGAGCTGCGAGCGCACGGTGGAGATGAGCTCGGCGCGGCGGATCGGCTTCACGTGGTAGGCGTTTGCGCCGGCCGCCATCGCCCGGTCGACGGTTTCCTGGTCGGTCACGACCGAGACGATGATCACGGGCGTCGCGGCATTGGGCGATTGCGCGCGGAGTGCGGCGAGCACGCCGAGACCGCCGATGCCGGGCATTAGCAGATCGAGCAGGATCGCGTCGTAGGCGAAGTTGCCGGCGAGCTTGAGCGCTTGCTCGCAGGTGCCGGCGAGCTGCGCCTCGACGTTCAGCTCCTTGGTGAGGAGTCGCGCGAGCAGTACGCGCGTCGATTCCTCGTCGTCCACGATGAGGACGCGATGCCGAGGCTCTCTCAGCGCTTCTTGCGCTCGTGTCGCCATTGCACGTCCGTGCGGCCGGCGGCGCGGTTGAGGCGGCGGCCGGCGATGAAGAGGAGGTCGGACAGCCGGTTCAGGTAGCGCAGCGCCGCGTCGCTCACTTTTTCCTTCGCCTTTAATTGAACCAAGCTTCGCTCAGCGCGCCGGCAGATCGTGCGCGTAAGATGCGCTGCCGCTGCGGCACGGGTGCCGCCGGGCAGGATGAATTCCTTGAGCGCGGGCAGCTCGGCGTTCCACTTCTCGATGGTCGCTTCGAGGCGCTCGACGTGTGTATCGGCTACGAGCGCGTGGCCAGGAATGCTGATCTCACCGCCGAGGTCGAGGAGATCGTGCTGCACGTCGCTCAGCGCTTCGCTCACTTCGGCCGGGACGTCCTCCGCGAGCACCAACCCGATCGCGCTGTTCAGCTCGTCGAGCTCGCCTAGCGCATGCACGCGTGCGCTCGATTTCGAGACACGCGAGCCATCGCCGAGGCCGGTATCGCCGCGATCGCCGGTGCGCGTCGTGATCTTCGACAGGCGATGCGCCATGCGCGCAGGTTACAGGAGTTCCCGCTTCTTCACCTTGCTGCGGACGCTCCCGCGCGCGAGCGTCGTGAAGATCTCGTCTCCTTCGGCGATCCGTGCGGCGTCGCGCAATACCTTTCCGTCCGGTGTACGCGTGATGCTGTAGCCGCGCTCGAGCACCGCAGTCGGATCCATGCCGGCGAGCGAGGCCTGCAGGCGCGAGAGCTCCGCCAGGCAGCGATGCACGCGATGCCCAAGCGAGAAGGCGAGGCGAGTGCGGAGCTGCGTGAGCGTCTGCTCGCCGGCGCGCAGGCGCTGCGCCGGATGCACGAGACGCTTGGCGCAGCCATCGAGCGCCTGCATAGCGTATTGGAGCAAGCGGCGCATCTCGCGCGAAAGCGATCGCACGCAATCGGCGACGCGGGCGGCAAGCTCCGCGCGGGCCGGGGTCGCGAGCTCGGCGGCAGCCGTCGGCGTCGGTGCGCGCTGGTCGGCGGCGAAGTCGGCGATGGTGAAGTCGCTCTCGTGGCCGACCCCGACCAATACGGGGATTCGCGAGGCGCGGATGGCGCGGGCGACGCTTTCCTCATTGAAGGACCACAGGTCCTCGATCGAGCCGCCGCCGCGCACGAGGAGCAGCACATCGCACTCGGCGCGGCCGCTCGCCGTCTTCAGCGCCGCGGCGATCCGGTATCCGGCTCCTTCGCCCTGGACCGGCGCCGGGTAGACGATCACCGGGATCGCCGGGTTTCGCCGCGCGAGCGTCGTCAGGACATCGCGAAGCGCCGCGGCGGCGAGCGAGGTGACGACGCCGATCGTGCGCGGATGCTCGGGCAGCGGCCGCTTGAGCGACGCATCGAACAAGCCCTCGCGCTCGAGCTTCTCCTTGAGCTTCAGGAAGCGCTCGTAGAGGGGCCCGAGGCCCGCGGGCCTCAGTGCCTCGACGGTCAGCTGGAAGCGTCCGCGCGGCTCGTAGAGGCTCACTAGGACGTGCGCCTCCACCTGCATCCCTTCTTTCAGCTCCGCCTCGAACGCGGTTGCCCGGCTGCGGAACATCACGCAGTCGACCTGGGCGCCACGGTCCTTCAAGGTGAAGTAGCAGTGGCCCGACGCGGCGGGTCGTAGGTTGGAAACTTCGCCCCGTACCCACAGCAGAGGGAACCGCCGCTCCAGCGTGTCGCGGACGCTTCGCAGCAATTCAGAAACGGTGACACTGGACCGGGCGAAATCGTTCTGCATAGCGGCGGCGGGCGCGGGGCGAGCCTACACTATCCACATTCGGGCTCCAGACCCTGGAGCGGCGACTGGGATCGCTTGCGGAGGCCCATTCTTTCCCGTAAGCGCATGTTTCGTCAGCGCAAAAGCCTGCTCAAATTTTGATCGTGACCGACTTGGGAGCCTTGCTAACTGCGTATGACGGGACTATCCATCGGTAATCCACAACTTTGTCCACAGCTTTTTGTGGATATCGCGCAATGCACTACAACCTCCGTCGGCGACTCGGCTCCGGAAGCGTCATTGGTGCAGTGCATTAACTTGCCGCCACGGCTTCGTTTGCCGTACAGTCGCCGCCGCGCATTAGGGAATGAGCTAAAAACTATAAGGAAATAGGTTGTTCGCAATTCTGCAGGCTGCTGGCTGGCCGATCGGGTCTCTCCTCGCTGCTTCCATCGTTGCCGTTGCCCTGATCATCGAGCGCTCGATCTCGCTGCGCGCGGCGAAGATCGTTCCGCCGCAGCTCTTTGAGCAGGTGGTCGACATGTACCGGCGCCAGGGCGTGTCGGAAGCGGTTCTCGAGCGCCTGGCACAGGATTCTCCGCTCGGCGCGGTGCTTGCCGCAGGGCTGCGCAACAACAAGGCCTCACGCTACGTGATGAAGGAGGCGATCGAGGAGGCCGGCCGCGCCGTCGCGCACGACCTCGAGCGCTTCCTGACGACGCTCGGCACGATCGCCACCGCTTCGCCGCTCCTGGGCCTCTTCGGCACCGTCATCGGCATGATCGAGATCTTCGGCTCGCAGTCGCCGACCGGTTCCAACCCGCAACAGCTCGCGCACGGCATCTCGATCGCGCTCTACAACACCGCCTTCGGCATCGCCATCGCCATTCCGGCGCTCATCTTCTATCGGCATTACAAGAACAAGGTCGATACTTTCGTCGTGGAGATGGAGCTCCTCGCCTCGAAGCTCGTCGACGTGATACACGGCGACCGGCCCGATTACCCGGGGCTTCGCGTCTAGTGAACTTTCAGCGAGGTCAGGAAAAGGAGCCGCTCGAGATCAACCTCGTGCCGCTCATCGACGTAATGATGGTGATCCTGATCTTCCTCATGATCACCACCACCTACAACAAGTACACCGAGCTCGCGATCAACCTGCCGTCGGCCGACGCCGAGAAGCAGCCCGACCGCTCGAACGAGATCGCGGTGCTCGTCAACGCGCAGGGCCAGTACGTCGTAAACGGCAAGCCGGTCGTCTTCCGCTCGCCTACGCAGCTCGCCGATGAGCTGCGGCGCGCCGCGGGCGCGGCAAAGGAGCCGGTGGTCGTGATCAGCGCCGATGGCACGGCTACGCATCAGTCGGTGATGCGCGTCATGGAAGCAGCCCGCGTCGCCGGCATCGCGCAAGTCAACTTCACCGCGCAAGCCTCCAGGTAGTGCGCCACTGGTACCACCGCGGCCTCGTAGCGTGGCTGCTGTGGCCGGTGAGCCTCGTCTTTCGCTTCGCGGTCGCCTTGCGCCGGCTCCTCTATTGGCTGCGCATCCTGCCGAGCAAGCATCCCGGCATTCCAGTTGTCGTGGTCGGCAATCTCACCGTAGGCGGCACGGGCAAGACGCCGCTCGTCATCTGGATCACCGAGTTCCTGAAGAAGAAGGGCTGGACGCCCGGCGTCGTCTCGCGCGGATATGGAGCCAAGATCGACGTACCGCGAGCGGCGACCATCGCCGACGATGCCGCCGCAGTGGGCGACGAGCCGATCCTGCTGTCGCGCCGCAGTGGCTGTCCGGTGTGGGTGGGCGCTGATCGCCTGCGCGTCATCGCCGCGCTGCGTGATGCACATCCCGACGTTGACGTCCTCGTGCTCGACGATGGCCTGCAGCACTATCGGCTGCGGCGCGACGTCGAGATCGCCGTGATCGACGCGCGTGGCTTCGGCAATGGCTTCATGCTACCCGCGGGTCCGCTGCGTGAGCCGGCGTCACGCTCCGTCGATGCAGTGGTCTTGAACGGTGCAGCGGGGGATGGTTTCGCCATGCGCCTGCAAGGCGCCGAGCTGCATCGCATGACCGACGCGGCCGATCGGCGTCCGGCAAGCGCGTTCGCGGGACAGAAGGTGCACGCGGTTGCCGGTATCGGCGACCCGAACCGGTTCTTCCTGCATGTCGGGAAGCTCGGCGTGAAGCTGGTGCCGCATCCTTTTCCCGATCACCATCAGTTCAGCGAGAAGGACCTGCAATTCGGCGACGACGCGCCGGTCCTGATGACCGAGAAGGACGCGGTAAAATTGCGCCGCACCGCAAAACCGAATTGGTGGGTATTGCCGGTGACCGCCGAGCTCGACCCCGCGTTCGGCGACTGGCTCTCGAAGAGGCTCGATGGGCTCCGTCGATCCAAAGCTGCTTGAAATCCTGGTGTGCCCGCTCTGCAAGGGCAAGCTCACCTATCGCAAAGATGCGGGCGAGCTCGTCTGCAAGGCCGATCGCCTCGCCTATCCGGTGAAGGACGACATTCCCGTGATGCTGGAAGAGGAGGCGCGCAAGCTCCCGCCCGAAGAAGAAGCGTGAGCGGAGCGGCGCAGTTCACCGTAATTATCCCGGCGCGTTACGCCTCGACGCGCTACCCGGGAAAGCCGCTCGTCGATCTCGCTGGAAAACCCATGGTGGTGCACGTCTGCGAGCGCGCGAAGAAAAGCGGCGCGGCTGCCGTCTACGTGGCGACGGACGACAAGCGCATTGCGGATGCGGTACGCAAGCATGGCCACTCGGTCGTGATGACCCGCGGCGACCATCCATCCGGCACCGATCGGCTGGCGGAAGCAGCGTCGGTCCTCAAGCTGCGTGCGCAGCAGATCGTGGTAAATGTTCAGGGCGACGAGCCGCTCGTCGAGCCAAAGCTGATCAGCGATGTGGCGCAGCTGCTCAGCAAGCGGCGGGAGGCGGCGATGACGACCGCCTGCCATGCGATTCACGACGAGACCAGCGCGAAGAACCCGAACGTAGTTAAGGTCGTGTTGGATGCCGAGCGCTATGCGCTGTACTTCTCGCGCTCGCAGATCCCGTTTCCACGAGAGTCTGGCGCGACGCACTACCGTCACGCGGGGATCTATGGCTACCGGGTGAGCTTCCTCAAGCAGTACGCCGCGTTGGCGCCTGCGCCGCTCGAGCGGGCCGAAGCGCTCGAGCAATTGCGTGCGCTCTGGCATGGCCATCGCATAGCGGTCGTCGTTAGCGAAACGGACATCCCGCCGGGAGTAGACACGCCTCAGGATTTGCAGGCTGTGCTTAGAATGCTTCGATGAGATTGATACTGCTGGGCCCGCCAGGGGCGGGGAAGGGGACCCAAGCCAATTTCATCCGCCAGAAGTTCGGCATCCCGCAGATTTCCACCGGCGACATGCTGCGCGCCGCCGTAAAGGCCGGCACGCCGCTCGGCGTCGCCGCGAAGAAGGTGATGGACTCCGGCCAGCTCGTCTCCGACGACATCATCATCGGCCTCGTCAACGAGCGCCTCAAGGAGCCCGATTGCAAGAACGGGTATCTCTTCGATGGGTTTCCGCGCACGATCCCGCAGGCGGAGGCGATGAAGAAGGCAGGCGTCGCCATCGACTATGTGCTCGAGATAGACGTGCCGGACGAATCGATCATCGAGCGCATGAGCGGCCGGCGCGTGCACACGGCATCCGGCCGTACCTACCACGTGAAATTCAATCCGCCGAAGGTCGAGGGCAAGGACGACGCGACCGGCGAGCCGCTCGTGCAGCGCGACGACGATCGCGAGGAGACGGTGCGCAATCGCCTGGAGGTGTATCGCCGCCAGTCGAGCCCGCTCGTCGGCTACTACACACGCTGGGGTTCGTCGGGCGAGGCAAAGGCGCCCAAGTACCGCAAGATTTCCGGTCTCGGCTCGGTCGACGAGATCACGCAGCGCGCTTTCGCTGCGCTTCGCTGATAAAATTCGACCCCTTTCCGGGGGACAACATGACAGCAGGCCTAATCTTCGCGCTCGCTTGCGCGATCCTCGCGATCATTTACGGCATCTGGCAATCGCGGCGCATCCTGCGCCTGCCGGCCGGCAACGAACGCATGCAGGAAATCTCGGCGGCGGTGCGCGAAGGCGCGATCGCCTATCTGCGCCGCCAGTACACAACGATTGCGATCGTCGGCGTGATCCTCTTCCTCATCATCGGCTTCATCCCGCAGCTCGGCTGGGCCACCGCCTTCGGCTTCCTGATCGGCGCGGTCCTTTCGGGTGCCTGCGGCGTAATCGGAATGAACATCTCGGTGCGCGCCAACGTGCGTACCGCGGAGGCCGCGCGGGTGGGCCTCAACGAGGCGCTGCAAGTCGCGTTTAACGGAGGCGCGATCACCGGCCTTCTCGTAGTGGGCCTCGGCCTCCTCGGCGTCGCCGGCTACTTCGGCCTCTTGTACGCGAACGCGCACGACAAGACCGACCTCTCGCACATCATCCATCCGCTGGTAGGGCTCGGCTTTGGCGGCTCGCTCATCTCGATCTTCGCGCGGCTTGGCGGAGGCATCTTCACCAAGGGCGCTGACGTCGGTGCTGACCTCGTCGGCAAGGTAGAGGCGGGAATCCCGGAGGACGATCCGCGCAACCCCGCAGTGATCGCCGATAACGTCGGCGACAACGTCGGCGACTGCGCCGGCATGGCCGCCGATCTCTTCGAGACCTATGCGGTGACGATCATCGCGACCATGTTGCTCGGCGCGCTGATGGTGAAGACAACGACGCCGGCGGCGCTCATCTATCCGCTGACCATCGGCGGCTTCGCGATCATCGCCTCGATCATCGGTACCTGGTTCGTGAAGGCGAAGCCGGGCGACAAGAACGTGATGCCCGCGTTGTACAAGGGGCTCATCGTCGCCGGCGTAGTCGCGCTCATCGCCTTCATTCCAATCACCATGATCGTCATGGGCGACGTGGTGAAGACCGTGCCATTCGACGTCGGCAACGCCACGAAGATGATCACTATCTGGCACCTCTACGGCACCGCGGTGGTCGGCATGGCGCTCACCGGATTCCTCGTCTGGATCACCGAGTACTACACCGGCACGGACTTCAAGCCGGTGCAGCACGTCGCCAACGCGAGCACGACCGGCCACGCCACCAACATCATCGCCGGCATCGGCGTGTCGATGAAGTCGACCGCCTGGCCGGTGCTCGCCGTGTGCGTCGCGATCGGCGTTTCCTACTGGCTTGCCGGTCTCTATGGCATCGCGATTGCCGCGACGTCGATGCTGTCGATGGCGGGCATCATCGTCGCGCTCGACGCCTACGGGCCGATCACCGACAACGCCGGCGGCATCGCCGAGATGGCGGACCTGCCGGAGTCGGTGCGCGACATCACCGATCCGCTCGATGCGGTCGGCAACACGACGAAGGCGGTCACCAAGGGCTACGCGATTGGCTCAGCTGGCCTCGCGGCTCTCGTGCTCTTCGCGGACTACACGCACGCGCTCGAGGCTTCGGGCAAGTCGTATACCTTCGATCTCTCGAACCACATGGTGATCATCGGCCTCTTCATCGGCGGCCTCGTCCCCTACCTGTTCGGCGCCATGGCGATGGAGGCGGTGGGGCGCGCCGCGGGCGCGGTCGTCAACGAGGTGCGGCGCCAGTTCCGCGAGCTGACCGGCATCATGAGCGGCACCGACAAGCCGGACTACTCGCGCGCGGTGGACCTGCTGACCCGGGCCGCGATCCGCGAGATGATCGTGCCCTC
>JAFARH010000243.1 GCA_019245555.1 Betaproteobacteria bacterium | reverse complement strand
GAAGTGGCTCTCGCCGTGCGGATAGTCCGACGCGTACATCAGCACGTGCTCGCCGACGAGGTCGATCACCGCATTGGTGAGCTTCTCGCCCTCGGGAATCTCGATCGACTGGAAATAGCGCCCGCCCATCACGTATTCGCTCGGCTTGCCCTGAAGCTTCGGGATCGCCGATGCAATGGTCTCGGCGTGCTCGTCGATGCGGCTCATCCAGAATGGCAGCCAGCCGTGCCCGGCCTCGAGCGTCGCGACGCGCAGCTTCGGATAACGATCCATCACGCCCGCGCCGATGAGCGAGGCCATGTTGCGCATGCCGCACCAGGGGTGCGCCGCCGAGCGCTGCAGCCAGAGGTTCTCCCACGTATCGAGACCGCCAGGCGCGTAAGGCGGCATCACGGTGAACGTGTGCAGCACGACCGCGAGATCGTGCTCCTGCGCCGCGGCCCAGACGGGCTCGAGGCTCGGATGATCGAGCGGCACGCCGTACGGCGCGTACGCCATCACCGCCCACGCCCACGGCTCCTTGCCGCAGCGCCTGATCTCCGCGAGCCCGGACTCGACGTCGCGCGTGCCGACGAGGATCACGCCGCCGAGCCGATTGGGATACGCACCGCAGTAGTCCTTCATCCAGCGGTGATACGCGCGATACATCGCGCTCTCGAGCTGTACGTCATCGCCTGCAGTCCAGGTGCCGAACCAGCCCGAAGGCAGCGTCAGGTTGACGTCGACGCCTTCGTAGTCGAGATCTTTTATGCGCTCGGCGGCCTCGTGATCACCGCGGACCGCCGGCTCGCGCTCGCGCTTCGCGCCGGTGAATCCCGCCATGTAGCCGCCCTTGTCGGCTTCGGCCTGCGCTGTGCCGAGCTTGCGCAAATATTTGCGCGCGCCCTTCGTGTAGACCGGAAAGCCTTTGCTCTTCGAGCGGAACGGCTCCCATGCCGTGAGCCGCTCTTTCTCCGCGCCCGAGAGATAGCGCTCGAGCACATCCATGTAGGGACCGACGTGCGTGTCGGAATCGAAAATCCGGTAGCCGTTTCGCGCCATGCCTCATTCTAGTGAGGTATACATTGCGCATGACCCGCGTTTTCGCAGTAATCCTCCTCGCTGTTTCGCAATTTGCATTGGCGGAGGCATACCCCACAAAACCAGTGAGATTGGTGGTCGGTCTCGCCCCCGGTGGCGCCACGGACATCATGGCGCGCACGCTCACGCCGGCGCTCGGCGAAGAGCTCGGCCAACCTGTCATCGTCGACAACCGGCCGGGCGCGGCCGGCTCGATCGGCGCGTCGATCGTGGCGAAGTCGCCGCCCGACGGCTATACGCTCTTTCTCGCCTCGAGCAGCTTCACCTCGAACGCGGTGCTGGCGAAGCAGAGCCTGTATGACCCGATCGGAGATTTCGAGCCGATCACCAACATCGCCTCGGGGCCGTTCCTCCTCGTGATACGCAACTCGCTGCCGGTGAAGTCGGTGAAGGATTTGATCGCGTACGCGAAAGCGAATCCGGGGAAGCTCAACTACGCCTCGAGCGGCATCGGCAGCACGGCGCACCTCACGAGCGAGCTTTTCAAGCGCACGGCCGGCATCGAGATGACGCATATCGTCTATCGCGGCGCGGGCCCGGCGCTCGCCGATGTGCTCGGCGGGCAGGTCGATCTCATGTTCGCGAGCATCGTCTCGTCGCTGCATCACGCGAAGGACGGCAAACTGCGCGCGCTCGGCATCACCTCGCCCAAGCGCTCGTCGGTCCTGCCCGAGTACCCGACGGTCGGCGAAACCGTCCCTGGCTTCGAGGTGGTGGGCTACTTCGGGCTGCTCGCGCCGGCGCATACACCGGCGCCTGTTGTGGACACCGTGCTCGCCGCCGTGCGGCGGGCAATCAGGCGGCCGGAATTCGTGCAGCGAGTCGGAGCCGATGGCGCGGAGCCGGACGGCTGCTCGCCCGCCGAGCTGCGGACGCTACTTCAGCGCGATATGCAGACGATGGCCGAGGTGGTGCAGGCCGCGAAAATCCCGAAACAGTAACGCTACGGTAGCGCCATCGAGAAGCGACGGAACCAGAAGGCGCTGTCGTTCGGCACGGTGACGGTGTAGCTGACGGTGCGCTGCGCCGGGCCACCGGCGAGGGGCCGATACTCGAGGCGCAGCTTCTCTTCGCCGCTGCGCACCGGGGTGAAGTTGATGCCCTCCGGATCGGCAGGACCTTCCGTCATGATGGTCAGGATCTCCGGCTCCACGCGGTGCCATTCGTAGCCGTCGTTCGCCTTGGTGGCAAGCGGCAGCCGCAGGCGCTGGCCGTGGCTCACTGTCACCGCGCCGCCGCTGGCCGGTGCTTCCACGGTCTTCCAGCGATGCGGATCCATGCTGCCCGTCGCGCAGCCCGTGAGAAAAATTACGGATGCAATGAAAAGCCTCATGCAGCCGCCGGTTGCAGCGCGGCGCGCTCGGCGTCGATCAGCTTGCCGAGGGTGCGGCGGAAATGCGCGAGCGGCGCGTCGGCCACGATCGCGTTCATCTTGAAGTTGGGATCGGCGTCGAGCACTTCCTGTTGTCCTTCGATGATGAATTTATCTTCGAGGAATCCCTCGATCATGCTCTTGTTGAGCGAAAGCGCGATCGTCGGGTCGTTGAGGTCATAGTCGTGCAGGTAGTCCCAGAAGAAGTGCGTCGAGCTCTTCGTCTCGGGCGTGAAGAACTGGCAGTTGCGGTATTGCTTCGCGTTTTGCAGATTGCCTTTGTCCGCGCCTTGTCCCGCCGGGGCGAAGAGCGTCTCCATGAAGAAGATGCCCGGCACGTACATGCGGGCGATGTTCCTGCGGTCAACCTTGCCCTCGGCGCGATCCACCTTCTTGTGGAACGGCGGCTTGTCGGAGTTCAGGTGCCAGCGCTCGACGCGGAAGCCGTCGTCCATGCGCTCGATCGCGGTCGGCTTCGACTTGTAGGCGTACTCCTCTGACCCGCCGAGCGTCTTCGTGTGCACGAACGCAAGATGGGCGAAGTCCGAGAGGTTGTCGACGATCAGCAGATAGTTCGCCTTGTAATGCATGTAATCCGGCTTGCCGCGCCACTTCGGATCGGAGAGATAGTTGAACTCGAGGATCTTGGACGGATCGGCCTGCGCCGGATCGCCCATCCAGATCCAGATCAGGTGCTGGCGCTCGACGACCGGGTAGCTGCGCACGCCGAGCTTCGGCGGAATGTTGTCCTGGCCGGGAATCTGGATGCACTTGCCGGCCGCGTTGAATTTCAGCCCGTGGTACATGCAGCGGATATCGTCGCCTTCGCGGCGGCCGTTGGAGAGCCTGGCGCCGCGATGACAGCAGCGGTTATCCAGCGCGACCACCGCACCGCTATCGCCTCTGTAGATCACCACCGGCTTCTCGAGGATCGTGCGGGAGAGCAGTTTTCCGTCGATCAGCTCGTGATCCCAGGCCGCGACGTACCAGCAATTCATGAGGCAAGCTTGCGTTTCAGGTCCCATGGGCGGGATTGTATTACCCGAATCTATTTACCGTTTGTCGGGCGGAACGTCTTTCAGCTTGGCGGCGAGTTTCTCGTGCGCCGCAAAATCCACCGGGCGGTGCTTCGCCGTCCGACTCGCGGGATATTTGCCGAGATAGTTCCCGCCATGATGGTCCTTCGCCGGCCGGATCGGCCGCGGCATGAATCCCCCGCCGCAATTGGGGCAAACGTTGTGCAGCTTCTTCACGCAGGAGGAGCAGAACGTGCACTCGAAGGTGCAGATCCAAGCGTCGAGCGCATCCGCCGGCAACTTCTTGTTGCAGTTCTCGCAGGTGGGTCGCAGCTCTAGCATGGCTTGTTCTCCGTTCCCTCACCCGGAGTGACGAACACCATCTTCGTCGGGACCGTGGTCTTCGCCGTATGCCACGTTCCTTTCGGCACGATGACGAATTCGCCCGGCTCGCCCACGTCGATGCGTTTGCCGTCCTCGAGGACAAAGGTGGCACGACCGGACAGAAGGCAGACGATCTCGTCGCCCGCCGGATGGCGCTCCCAGGTGGGCCACACGTGCGCCGGCGTCGCCGGCACTGGCGTCACGCCGAGCTTCGGACCGAGCACGGCGAACGTCGACTTGAGGTTCACGCCGCGAGCCTCTTTTCGGTGAAGCGCTCGCCGCCGTCGGCCTCGAGGAACTGCACGATGTCGGCCGCCGGCCGATCGGGCGACACGAGACGCCCCTCGGCGTGGTACTGGCGGAACGTCGTACCCCACGGGAAATCGTCGAGCGACTTCGTGCGGGTGGAGAGTTGCATCTCGGTATCCACGACGCCCGGCTGATAACTCAGGATGTGCAGGTTCGGCGCATCTTCCGCCGCCACGGATGCGCCTCCCAGATGCAGTCCCGCCTTGGCCGCGCAGTACGCCGCCAGACCTGGAAACGGACGCACCGCTGCGCCTGAGGATACGTTCACCACTCGGACGGGCGCTTTCGCCTTCTTTATCGCCAGACCCATAAGCCACAGCGGCATCGCCGTGTTCAGCACAAACGACCTGGCGAGCTCATCTACATCGAGGCTCTGCACGCGCCCCGAAAGCCCGACCGCCGCGTTGTTGACCACGCCGACTCGCTCCCACGCACGTTCGCCGAGCTTCGCGCCGAATTCCTTCTCGATCTTCTTCGCCACCGACGCGTCCGAAAGATCGAGTGCCAGATGCTGGTAACGCTCTCCGAACTTGGCCTGACGCCGTGCGATGCCAACGACAGTCCAGCCGCGCTTGAGCAATTCCGTTGCCACTGCAGTGCCTATGCCGGAGCTCGTGCCGGTGACCAATGCCAACTTGTCGCTCATTTGCGCGGTCCTTTCCGAATCGGTTCGGCGTTACGCCGTGTCTTCATATAACGAGGCAGATCTCACGGCACCACAGAGACAGCGGCCGGTCATCATCAGAGGATGAAGCTGACCGTTCCCAGAGAAGCGAGCTCCATCGCGTCGAGGATGGCCTCGCGCGACTTGATCTTGAGCTTGCCGTCCCGCTTCTCGAGCGTGTGCCGGTAGCGCCCCACGTACTGGCGCACGTCCTCGTTGCCGCGGAAGCGATAGATCACGAAGTTCGCCTCCACGACGAGCGGCTTCTCTTCGACGATGCGCACGTTGGAGATCATGCGCCGCGTACGCGAGCGCGGCGACTCGGCATGCGCGTGAGGATCCTGCAGCCGCGTGACTCGCGCGCGAATCCGGCGGATGTCGTCGGCGATGGTGAAGAGCGCGGACTTCGGATCGGATTGTGGCTGGTCGTTCGACGGCACTCGGTAAGTCGCATCGTCGCTCAGGAGCTGGAGCCACTCGTCCAGATTCCATGCGTCGAGCAGCGACGCCTCGTGGAAAAGAAAGTCTTCGACCTCTGCTCGGCTCATGAACGCATCAACTTGTCCCATTGCACCCAGAAGGCGCGCAAATGCGCCTCATCGGTGTTGAGCTGGTCGCCCTCCTTCGCCATGCCGCGCGAAAGCGGCGACCACTGCACTTCCTTGTAGGTGCCAAGGCCGGTCTGCACCGATTCCAATGCCTCGATGTCGTCAGGCGTGGCGAAGCCGCCGGGACCATAGAAGGTGAGGAAGCTGTCCAGCCGCACCTGGCGTGCGAGCGGCGTTTCCTCCACCGGCCCGAGCGCCCAGGCGCGAACCCGCATGCGATCGGGCGCGGTCGGCTGGAAGCTGCGCACGGAGACCGACGAGCCGTCGAGCAGCACCAGGTTCGGGAAGATGAGCAGGTTGCGATTGGTATCGCACACACGCTTCGCGCGCTCGGCGCCCAGCCGTGCGGTGACTTCCGAACGGATGCGGTCGAGCTCGGGCTTCGCCGCGTCGCCATAGATCGGGATCCACGCGGCGACCGGACGGCCTCGGAAGTTGACGTTGTCGGTCGTGCCGTGGCCGCCGCCGAGATCTTTGCCGAGCCCGTGCGAAGGCAGCACATGCCCTTTCTCCGGGCGCTTGATCTCGACGCCGGAGCTCTTGAGGTAATCGAGCCACGTCGCGTGCGTGGTGATGAGGTGATAGTCGTCGAAGCTGTTCTCCACCAGGAGCTTCCAGTTGGCGCGGATGTCGTATTCCTGCGTGCCGTGGATCACTTCCATCCGACCCGACGGCGACTGGTCGAGCACGAGGTCGATGTATTCGGTCGCGCGCCCGAGATACTCCTTCAACGCTGGTGCGCCGGCATCAAAGTTCAGGAAGACAAAGCCGCGATAGTTATCAACCTTCGGCGGCGGCTGCAGGCCGAGCCGGGTTTTGTCGAAGCTCGGCGGATAGGCGCTCTGCCCCGGCACCGCATAGAGCTTGCCGTCGCGATCGTAGGTCCAGCCGTGATAGAAGCAGGTGTAGCGCTCGGCATTGCCCGCAGCTTCGCGGCAGACGACAGTGCCGCGGTGCCGGCAGGTGTTCAGGAAGACGCGCAGCGCGTTCGCAGTGTCGCGGCAGAAGAGGATCGGCCGACCGCAGATCGTGCGGGTGCGGAAGTCACCGGGCTCTCTCACCTCTGACTCGTGCCCGACGTAGAGCCAGCAGCGCTCGAAGATCTTCTCGCGCTCGGTGTCGAAAATCTTCTGGTCGACGAGCGCGGCCCGATTGATTTCGAAACGCAGGGCCTGCGGTTCGTTCAGGACCAGCGGCGTCACGCTCATGCTTCCATAATATGCGTATGACCCGCTTTCTGGCTCTGCTGTTTCTCCTGTACGCGGTGGGCGCCGGCGCCGAGGACTATCCCTCCCGCCCGATCCACATCATCGTTCCCTATACGCCGGGAACGGGTGCGGACATCCTGTCGCGCGT
>JAFARH010000242.1 GCA_019245555.1 Betaproteobacteria bacterium | reverse complement strand
GTTGCATGTGGGCCTCACGCGGTCGCTGGGCCACGGGCTTCAAGGCCGACTGGATGCACACCACCGGCAAGGGCCACACACAGGAGTTGCCTCCCAACCAAGGTGTCACCAGCGAGACGCTGATCGACTGGATCGCCACGGTGCGCTTCGTCGCTGGCTATCGCAATGGGCCGGGCATGCTCTATCTCACCGGCGGTGGCGCGGCATCGCCCTTCAAGGCGAGGGTCTGCCCGACCGGGGCGAGCAACGCGGTCTGCGCGATACAGGACCAGACGCTATACGGCCTGGTGGCTGGCTTTGGCGCTCAGTGGCAATTCGCCAAGCACTGGTCGGTGAGGAGCGAGCTCCTGTTCTTCGGCTTCGAAAAGCAGGGCTTCCTCGACCCGCCACCGGCGGGCTACGTCGATCGTGGCGGTGGGCTAGACCCCGAGCTGCGGTTAGCGCGCGTCGGGCTCAGCTTCCACTTCTAGAAGATCACTCGGCCTTCGCGCCGGTATCGCGCACGACCTGCGCCCACTTCACGATTTCTTTGCGCACATAGTCGGCGGTCGGCCGGAGCGGCGCGGCAGTGATCTCGAAGGTAAGACCATCCATTCGCTCGTGCACTACCGGGTCCTGCACGGTCTTCAGCACCGCGTCGTTCAACTTTTGTGCAATGTCCATCGGCGTCGCGGCCGGCACGAAAAGACCGACCCAGGTGTAGTCCTCCATGTCGGCAAAGCCGAGTTCGCCGAGCGTTGGCACGTCTGGCAGGGAGGGCAGGCGCTTCGACGAGGAGACGGCGAGCACGCGCATCTTGCCGGACTTGAGGAACGGTATCGGAGCCGTTCCCGCCATCGAGCCTATGGGTGGTTCGCCAGCAGCCACCGCGGCCGCTGCAGGGCCGGCGCCCTTGAAGGGTATGTGCGTGATGTCGACTTTGGCCCGCACGCGGAACAGGTTCTCGGCGGTGAGATGTGGCGTCGTGCCGCTTGAGGGCGAGGCGTACGCCAGCTTCTGCGTCTTCGCCATCTGCAGCAGCTCGGCGAGTGATTTCGCCGGGAAGCCCGCATTGACGACGATGAAGTTGGGCTGCGCACCGATCACTGCGATCGAGATGAAGTCCTTTTCGGCGTTGTAGCCCGGATCCGGCGTGAGCGTTGCGTTCACCGCGAACGACGACGAGGTCATCAGCACTGTGTAGCCGTCTGCAGGCGAGCGCGCGACCTGTGACACGCCGAGGTTGCCGCCCGCTCCCGCCTTGTTCTCGATGATGAGCGGCTGGCCGAGGAGATCTTGCATCTTGGGTTGCACCAGCCGCGCGACCACGTCGACCGGCCCGCCAGGCGCGAAGGGCACGACGACGCGGATCGGCTTCGTCGGATAGGACTGCGCGGCCGCAACCGAAGAGGCCATGGCGAGCACTGCGGCAATCAGTTTGTTCATCGGGCTCCTCCTAGGATGTAACGGCGGTCGGCGCGATCGCTTCGATATCGGTCGCGACGTCGATGAGCGCCGGGCGGCCGCTCGCCAGCGCTTTCTCCAGGGCCGGCGCGATGTCGGCCGGCTTCTCCACCCGGATGCCGAGCGCACCGATGTCGGTGGCGACACGGGCAAGGTCGACCATGCGGTAGGTCCAGAGCTCGCGTGCCTTGGCGGTCTGCTCGCCGCCGTAGGCGCGGTCGAAGCCGCGCTTCGACTGGTTGCCGCTCGCATTGTTGTTCACCACGGTCACGGCGGCGATGTTCCAGCGCACCGCAGTCTCGAGCTCGCCGATGTGATACCAGAGCCCGGCGTCGCCAGTGAAGGTGACGACCGGGCGGTTGGGTGCCGCGCACTTCGCGCCGAGGCCGGCGGGGAATGCCCAGCCGAGATGTCCGGCGCTGCGCATGAAGCTTTGCCGGCTGCTCTTCACGTCGTACATGCCACCCATCCACATGCCGGCGTGGCCGGTGTCCGAGAGCACAATCGCATCGTCCGGCAGATGGCGCGACAGCTCCGCGCAGATGCGCTCCGGGCGGATCGGTACAGCCTCGGATTCGAGGGCCGAGCGATATTTCTCGCGCCACTCGCCGCAGATGCGTTTCACGTCCTCCAGCCAGTTTTTTCTTTTGGAGGAGGTCGCCCGATCCGCGAGCTTGAGCAGTGCAGCCAGGCATAGCTTCGCGTCACCCATCACGCCGGCCTTGAGCGGATAGTTGCGGCCGATGGTCTCGGGCTCGATGTCGATCTGCACGGCGGCGACACCGATCTTCGGCACCTGCCACACATAGGTGGTCATGCCTCCGGCGCTTGTGCCGACAAAGCACACCAGGTCTGCGGCGGCGACCACTCGATTCGCGCTCTCGCGCGAATAGCTGCCCACGACGCCTACGGCGAGCGCGTGCGACGCGGGGATCGAGTCCTTGCCGTTGAGCGATGTCGCGACCGGAATGCCGAGGGCTTCGGCAAGCTGCACCAGCTCGGCACCGGCACCCGAGGCTCGCACGCCGCCGCCGGCGACGATCACCGGGCGCTCGGCGCGATCGAGCCAGTACAGGAGCTTCTTCAGTTCTTCTGCATCCGCGGGCGGCCTGAAGGCGGGGACGCGCGCGAATTGTTCCTCGACGAGCGCCGCGGCGTCGGTTTCTTCCTGGTCGACCTGGCCTTCGTTGCCGCGGAACTGCAGGTGCACTGGACCTGGCGCGCCGGACGTGGCGACACGGAACGCTTGCCGCACCATGTCCGGGAAGCGCTCGACCGCGTCCACGGTCGCATTCCATTTCGTCACCGGCTCGAACGACGGCACGTCGTCGATCTCTTGGTAGACCTTTCGGAATTTGGTTTTTGGATCTCGGCCACCGGTAAATGCGATCACCGGCGAATGCGCAAGATAGGCATCGCGCAGGCCGGCGGCGAGATTCAGCGCACCGACCACTTGCGCCATGCAGACGCCGGGTTTGCCGCTCGCTCGAGCATAACCGTCGGCCATATAGGCCGCGGCTTTTTCGCCGTGACAGTGGATGCGCGCGATCTGCGTGCGGCGCTCCATCTCGGCAAACGTGCGGCGGAGGACAGCCGGCACCATGAAGACATGCGAGACGCCGTAGCCGGCGAGCATGTCCGCCAGTACCTGGGCTCCGGTTGGCATTACGTCGTCGTTCTACTTTATGGCTAGGGGATTCGTCGGTGAGCCGACTGCACCGGTGA
>JAFARH010000069.1 GCA_019245555.1 Betaproteobacteria bacterium | reverse complement strand
CATTGCAGGCGCTCCAGACGCCGCCCGATGGAAAGGAAGCGCCAGCCGGGATCGCGCGTCATGCCGTCGAGCGCGAAGCCCGAGAGCGTCGTGAAACCGGAGATCGCGAGATCCAGCTCGGTGAGGAGATCGGAGAACGCGGTCTTGCGCCCGCGCCGCTGCGTCACGGCCTGCGTAAGCCGGTTCAACGCGCGCCAGTTGTCGATCGACAGCCGCTCGCGCAGGTTCGAGGCAACGCGCATCAGCTGGCGCAGGTTGGCGGCGAGACCGGGCTGCGCATCGTCGGTGATCGCCGCGCGCAGGGCGCCCGAGAGCTCCTTGTCGGCCGGTGCCGGACCGCTCGCGGTAAGGATGCCGGCGCGATGCAAGAGCTCCAGCATCACGGGGCGAGCTCGCTCGTCGTCGTCGCCGGGCACGTTGTCGCCGAAGCGGCCGAGCGCTACGCGTAGCAGGCGCGCGGTGGCCTCGCTTCTTTCGCAATACCGCCCGAACCAGAACAGGTTCTCCACCCCCCGACTCGAGAGATTCGTGCCGGCGCGTACCAGGTCCTGCTCCTGGACCGAGCGGCGCAGCAGGCTGAAGCTCGACACGGCGCCGGAAGCGAGTACCCAGGTGTCCTTGCTCGAGCCGCCGCTCTGCATCGAGATGACGCGAGCGTCGGCGGCGCTCGCCACTCGAGTGAGGCCGCCAGGCATGACGACGTAGCCGTTGGACGTGGCGCACGCGAACACACGCAGGCCGATCGAGCGCGCGAGCAGGCGCGGATGCGCCCGGTCCCACACCGGCGCCTGCGACAGGTGCACCAGCTCCTGCGCGACGTAGTCGTTCGGCCGTGCCCGCAGCATCGCGATGACGCGCTTCTTGCCGCGCTCATCCAGGTCCTCGCCGAACATCGGCTCGACGCGCTGCTGCGGGAACGCGCCCTTGATCACCAGGCGGTGGACGTTGGCGATGACTTCATTCAGCGCCGCCGGCTCGCCGCACCACCAGGTCGCGACCGAAGGCATCTTCAGCGGCTCGCCGAGCAATTTCTGCGCGAGGTTCGGCAGATAGCCGAGCAGCGTGCTGGATTCCAGCAGGTTCGACCCCAACGCATTCGCCACCAGCACGTTGCCGCGGCGCACCGCGTCGACTAGTCCCGGGATGCCGAGTGCCGAATCGCTGCGCAGCTCCAGCGGATCGCAGAAGTCGTCGTCCAGGCGCCGCAGGATCGCGTGCACACGCTGCAGGCCGGAAAGCGTCTTCAGCCAGACGCATCCATCGCGCACTGTCAGGTCGTTGCCTTCGACCAGGGCGAGGCCGAGGTAACGCGCAAGGTAGGTGTGCTCGAAGTAGGTCTCGTTGTGCGGGCCGGGCGTGAGGAGGACCGTGTACGGAGAACCGCTCATTTTCCCTTCGGGCCGCGGCGCCCAATGCGCCAGGCTGTCGCGCACCGTGGCGAAGAAGTGCGCGAGGTGCTGCACCTTCTGATCTCTGAAGAGCTGCGGGAAGGCACGCGAGATGATGATGCGGTTCTCGAGCGCGTACCCCGCGCCGGAAGGTGCCTGCGTGCGGTCGCCGATCACCCACCAGTGGCCATCGGGCGAGCGCGCCAAGTCGGCGGCGTAGAAGTGCAGCATCGTGTCGCCCGCGTACTTGACGCCGCGGCACGGGCGCAGGTAGCCGGCGTGGCCGTACACCAGCGCGGGCGGCAGCAGTCCGTCCTTCAGCAGGCGCTGCTCGCCATAGACGTCGAGCAGGAGCTTATTGAGCAGCGTCGCGCGCTGCACGATCGCCGCCTCGATCCGGCTCCACTCCTCTTCCGACAGGATCATCGGCAGGAGGTCGAGCTCCCAGGGGCGGTCGGCGCCCTGCGGATCGGCGTAGACGTTGTAGGTGACGCCGTTCTCGCGCACCTGGTCGTGTACCGAGTGCAGCCGCTCGCGCATGCGCTCGGCGGGCGACGCCGCGATGTGCTCGATGAGGGGCTTCCAGTGCGCGCGCGCCGATTGCGGCGCCTCGAACAGCTCGTCGTAGCGGTCGGTGGCTTGTGGATACTCCGAAAGCAGCTCGCGGGACATCGCGCGCGAGAGTAGCACGGCGCTGTTTATGCTCTGCGCAGGTCGAGCGTGAATGGAAAGTTGGGGTTGCGCGCCTCGGGCGCGAGCTCGATCTTCTGCGGCGTATGTCCCATGCGCACGAAACGCGACAGGCGCCGGCCCTCGGCTTCGTAGGCGTTGACCGGGAAGCTCGCGTAACTCAGGCCGCCCGGATGCGCTACGTGGTACTGGCAGCCGCCGAGCGAGCGGTTCATCCAGCCATCGACGAGATCGAAGACGAGGGGCGCGTGCACGCCGATCGTGGGATGCAGGCTTGAGGGCGGCTGCCACGCGCGGTAGCGCACACCGGCGACGTACTCGCCGATATTGCCCGTCGGCTGCATCGGCAGCGCGCGGCCGTTGCAGGCGAGTGCGTGGCGCTCGCCGATCAGGCCGGTCGCTCTCACCTGCAAGCGCTCGACCGACGAATCGACGTAGCGCACGGTGCCGCCGGCGCCGCCTTCCTCGCCCATCACGTGCCATGGCTCGAGCGCGGCGCGCAACTCGACGTGCACGCCGCGCGCGACGAACTCGCCGTAGCGCGGGAAGCGGAACTCGAAGTGCGGCGCAAACCAGGCCGGCTCGAGCGGCGTGCCGAACTCCGCCATCTCGGCGAGGACATCTTCGAGGTCCTGCCAGACAAACCACGGGAGCATGAAGCGATCGTGCAGCTCGGTGCCCCAGCGCTTGAGCTTCGCAGGGCGGTACGGCGCGCGCCAGAAGCGCGAGACGAGCGCGCGCAGCAGCAGTTGTTGCGTAAGCGACATCTGCGCGTGCGGCGGCATCTCGAAGGCGCGCAGCTCCAGGAGGCCGAGCCGCCCGGCGGGGCCGTCGGGCGAATACATCTTGTCGATGCAGAACTCGGCGCGGTGGGTATTGCCGGTGGCGTCGATCAGCAGGTTGCGGAACAGGCGATCGACCAGCCACGGCGGGCATTGCCCCGACGCCTGGCCCTGCATCTGGCGCTCGAGCTCGCGGAACGCAATCTCGATTTCGTACACAGAATCGTTGCGCGCTTCATCGATTCGCGGGTGCTGGCTGGTCGGGCCGATGAACAGCCCCGAGAAGAGATACGAGAGCGACGGGTGGTTATGCCAGTACGCGACGAGGCTCGCGAGCAGGTCGGGCCGCCGCAGGAACGGCGAGTCGACCGGCGTCGCTCCGCCGAGCACGAAGTGGTTGCCGCCGCCGGTGCCGGAGTGGCGGCCGTCGAGCATGAACTTCTCGGTGCCGAGCCGGCACTCGCGCGCCTGCTCGTAGAGAAACGTGGTGTGATCGCTGAGCTCGCTCCAGCTCTCGGCCGGGTGGATGTTCACTTCGAGCACGCCCGGATCGGGCGTGATGCGCAGCGACTGCAGGCGCGGATCCTTCGGCGGCTCGTAGCCCTCCATCACGACCGGGAAGCCGAGCTCGCCGGCGGTTGCCTCGACAGCGGCCACCACCTCGAGATAATCCTCCAGCGCCGCGAGCGGCGGCATGAAGACGTAGAGCACGCCATTCCTCGGCTCGGCGCACAT
This sequence comes from Betaproteobacteria bacterium, assembly GCA_019245555.1. Classification (GTDB taxonomy): domain Bacteria; phylum Pseudomonadota; class Gammaproteobacteria; order Burkholderiales; family SG8-39; genus SCGC-AG-212-J23. Next base: position 3,695 of record JAFARH010000069.1, on the reverse strand, counting down.
GGCCGTGCGCGTGATCCACGCGGCAGACTCGAAGGCCGCGGGACGGCGATCGATCGCGGTTTGCGGCAGCGCGTGCTGCACCTGCAACTCGCGGTGCGCCGGCAGGCGCGCGAAGCGCTGCATCGGGTCCGGTGCGTGCGTTGGTTCGCGGTCGGTGCTCGAGGCCCATGGCAACGAATCGAGCGGCAGCCGATATCCCATCGGCGAGTCGCCCGGAATGAGGTAGCAGCGCTCGGCGCGCAGGAACCATGGGCCGCTCTCCCAGCGAGCGGCATTCTTGCGGATGGGCAGGGCGTAGCCGACCGGCTTGTCCAGACCCTGCGCGAACACCTTGCGCAAGCGCTCGCGCTCGAGCGGATCGTCGAGGCGCGCATCGAACGGATCGACGTTCCCCGGGAGCTTGCGCTCGCGCCAGAGGTAATACCAGGTGTCCTCGTAGCCGGCAAAAACGTGCTTCTCATCGAGTCCGAGCTTTTCGGCGAGCGCCTTGAGGAAGGTCGCCGCCTGCGCGGGAGTCGCGCCGTAGTTCACCGCCTCGTCGGCGATGAGCGCGGCATCCTGCCATGCAGGTTCGCCGTCCTTGCGCCAAAAGCACGACAGCGACCAGCGCGGCAGCTGCTCGCCGGGATACCACTTGCCCTGGCCGTAGTGAAGCAGGCCCGCGGGCGCATAGCGCTGCTTGAGTTTTTTGAGGAGCCGCGCGCCGAGCAAGCGTTTCTTGGGCCCCATCGCCTCGGTGTTCCACTCGGCGCCGTCGCGGTCGTCCAGCGAGACGAACGTGGGCTCGCCGCCCATTGTGAGGCGCACGTCCTGCGCGGCGAGGTCGGCGTCGACGCGGTGGCCGAGGCTTTCAATGGCACGCCACTGCGCTTCGCTATACGGCTTGGTGACGCGCGGCGCCTCAAATACGCGCTCGATCCGCATCTCGTGCCAGAACTCGACGTCGCACTTCTCGGTGAGGCCGGTCACCGGTGCGGCGCTCGAGGGCTCGGGCGTGCAGGCGAGCGGGATGTGGCCTTCGCCCGCGAGCAGACCCGAGGTTGGATCGAGGCCCACCCAGCCGGCACCGGGAAGATAGGCTTCGCACCATGCGTGCAGGTCGGTGAAGTCGGCCGCCGGCCCGGAGGGTCCGTCGAGCGACTTCTGATCGGCCGTGAGCTGGATGAGATAACCGGACACGAAGCGCGCCGCGATGCCCAGGTGGCGCAGGAGTTGCACCAGCAGCCATCCGGAGTCGCGGCAGGAGCCACTGGCGAGGGCGAGGGTTTCCTCGGGCGTCTGCACGCCAGGCTCCATGCGGATGAGGTAGCGCACGTCCTTCGCGAGCTCGCGGTTGAGCTCGACCAGGAAGTCCACTGTCTTCTTCGGCTCACGCGGAATCTCGTCGAGGTAAGCCTTGAAGAGCGGCGTCAACGGCGCTCGCGCGAGATAGGGCGCGAGCTCGACCAGCTGCTCCTGCTCGTAGGCGAAGGGAAACTTCTCGGCGCGAGGCTCGAGAAAGAAGTCGAACGGATTGATGACCGACATCTCGGCCACCAGGTCGACCTCGATCGAGAGCTCGCGCGTCTTCTCCGGGAAGACGAACCGCGCCAGCCAGTTCGATTGCGGATCCTGCTGCCAGTTGACGAAGTGCTTCTCGGGATGAACCTTGAGCGAGTACGCGCGCACCGGCGTGCGCGAATGCGGTGCCGGACGCAGGCGCACGAGCTGCGGGCTGAGGGCGATCGGCCGGTCGTAGCGATAGCGCGTGACGTGGTTGAGCGCGACGTGAATCGTCATTGCTGCCACCCCGCCTGCACCTGGGCGCGCGCGTCGAGGGTTTCGACGCCGCCGCCGACGCGCACGCCTCGCACCGGGCATGCGTCGAGGTAATCGGCGCCGACGGCGAGCTTGATGTGCGCCTCGCCGATCGGGCAATCGTGCACGATGTCGAAGCTGCGCCAGCGGTCCTCGAGCCACGCCTCGGCCCAGGCATGCATCGCGACGAGCTCGTCGCCGCCCGGCCCGAGCTGCGCCTCGTAGAGGTAGCCCGAGATGTATCGGGCGGGCACGCCGAGCCGATGGCAGCATGCAATGAAGGCGTGGGCGGCGTCGGCTGCCGTGCCCTGCGCCGCCTTCTCATGGATGGCGGTGGCGAGCTCGCGCAGGCTGTCGACAGAGGCGCGGCCGCGGAACTGACCAGCGAGCTCCGCGCGCGCCGGACCGAGCTGCGTGAGCGCGGTGGGCCGCAGGAAGAAGAGCGGCGAAAGCGGCGCGCCGGTGAAGTCCGACGGTTCGTCCACGCGCGGCGCAGTCTCGACGGTGCCGACGGCGCGCACGACGATCTCGGAAGCGGGCTTGTCGATCGTCAGGACGTGCAGCACGTTGCCGTAGCCGTCCGTGGTCTGCAGCGCCTGGCCGGGCGTCTCGAGGTCCCAGCAGACCACCTTCTGTCGCACGGTGTCGCGCGGCGTGAGGCGCAGGTACTGCGTCGACAGCCGCACCGGCGAGTCGTAGGTGTACTTGAACTCGTGGCGGATCGAGAACTTCATACGACCCCGAGATAGGCGCGCTCGACGCGGCTGCCGAGCTTGCCGATATCGGCCAGGACCTCGGTGAGGTATTCGTGCAGGCCGCCCTGGAAGACCTCTTCGATGTCGGCGTAGGAGAGCCGGGCGTGCAGCTCGTAGGCGAGCCTCTTCGCCGCCTCGTCCTTCTCGCCGCGGATGCGATCCATCGCCTCCTTGACCTGGTCGAAGCACGCGGCGAGCGAGCGCGGCATGCGCCGCTCGAGGATCAGGAGCTGCGCGACGCGGATCGGGAAGATCTGCTCGCGGTAGAGCTGCCGATAGGTCTCGAACGACGATACAGAGCGCAGCAGCGCCGCCCACTGGTAGTAATCGAGCGCGCCGCCGACTGCGGCGGCCGAGGGCAGCAGGATGTGGTATTTCACGTCGAGGATGCGCGCGGTATTGTCGGCCCGCTCGAGGAAGGTGCCGAGCCGACAGAAGTTGAAAGCCTCGCCGCGCACGATGGTGCCGTAGGTGACGCCGCGAAAGAGGTGCGAGCGCTCCTTCACCCAGTCGAGGAACTCGGTGGCGCCGGCGCCGGTGATGCGCTTGCGCGGCATCGCGCGCAGCTCCAGCCAGGTCGCGTTCAGCGTCTCCCACATCTCGGAGGTGATCTGCCAGCGCACGGCGTGCGCGTTCTCGCGCGCGAGCTTGAGACAGCAGTAGATCGAGGAAGGATTCGACTCGTCGAGTGCCAGAAAGTCGATGAGGCCAGCCAGGGTGAGCTTGGCGTGGTGCTCGGCAAACAGCTCCTCCGTGCCGGTGATCGCGAGCGGCGCGAGCAGGTTCTGCTCCTGCACCTCCTCGGTGCCGAACAGCACCAGGTTCGACGTCACGCCGAGGATGCGAGCCATGCTCTCGGCGCGCTCCATCTGCCGGCTCATCCAGAAGACGCGCTCCGCCACCCGCGAGAGCATCAGTCCACCACCCAGGTGTCTTTGGTGCCGCCGCCCTGCGAGGAATTGACTACCAGTGATCCTTCGCGCAGCGCGACGCGCGTGAGCCCGCCCGGTACGAGCTTCACTTCCTTGCCGGAGAGCACGTAGGGGCGCAGGTCGACGTGCCGTGGCGCGAGCCCCTCCTCCACGAACGTCGGGCAAGTGGAGAGCGACAGCGTCGGCTGCGCGATGTAGTTCGCGGGGTTCG
>JAFARH010000014.1 GCA_019245555.1 Betaproteobacteria bacterium | reverse complement strand
CCAAAGCACGCGCTTCCGCGAGCAGCGCGCGCAGCAGGCGATTGTTGAGCGCGTGGCCCGACTTGTGAGCGGAGAAAGCGGCCAGCAGCGGCTTGCCGAGGAGATAGAGATCGCCGATCGCGTCGAGCAGCTTGTGGCGAATGAATTCGTCAGCAAAGCGCAAGCCGTCTGCGTTGAGCACGCGGTACTCGTCGAGTACCACTGCGTTATCCAGCCCCCCGCCGAGCGCGAGGCCGTTGTCGCGCAGATCTTCCACTTCGTGCATGAAGCCGAAGGTGCGCGCCCGCGCGATTTCCTTGAGATACGACGTCTCGGCAAAGTTCACTTCCACCGACTGCGTCGAGCGCTCGATTACCGGATGCCGGAACTCGATCGAGAAAGAAAGCTTGTAGCCGTCGAACGGATCGAGCCGCGCCCACTTGTCGCCGTCTTTCACTTCGACCGAACGCGTCACGCGCAAGAAGCGCTTCGGCACCTGCTGCTCAACGATGCCGGCCTGCTGAATAAGAAGCACGAACGGCGAAGCGCTGCCGTCCATGATCGGCAGCTCTGACGCATCGATATCGACATAGAGGTTGTCGACGCCAAGGCCGCCGAGCGCGGACATGAGGTGCTCGACCGTATAGATCTTCACGCCGTCCTTCACGAGGCACGAAGAGAGGCGCGTCTCGCCCACCATGTCGGCACGTGCCGGTAGATCGACCGGCGACGAAAGAGCGATGCGCCGGAACACGACGCCCGTATCTGCAGGCGCGGGACGCAGCGTCATACGGACTTTCTGGCCCGTATGAAGGCCGACGCCCGAAGCCGAAATGAGTGTTTTTAGAGTTCGTTGCCGCAGCATTTGTGCACTGCGGCGATTCTACCACTTGGTGGATCAACCCTCGCCGCTGGATCCCTGCGAGGCTAGGAGATCGCGGTAGCGCTTCTCGCTCTGGCGCGCGCGTTCTTCCGCGAGCATCCGTTCAGTCAGATCCTCGATCACGCCGAGACGCGCGCGACGACCGCCGAAGTCGAGATTGAATGAAGTGATCTTCACTGGAATGACGTCGCCGCTCTTCTTGCGGTGGCGCCAGATGCGGCTGCGATAGTTGGCCGGATCCTCGAATGCTTTGCGCAGGTCTTCGACATCTTCTTCGGGGCGAATCTGCTCGGCCGATAGCGCAAGGAACTCTTCTTTCGAGTACCCGTAGAGCTTGATCGCCGCATCGTTCACCGCGAGAAACGCCAGGGTCTTCGCGTCGACCACCCACATTGGAATGGGATTCGCATCGAAGAGCGTTCGATAGCGCCGCTCGCTCTCCTCCAACGCTTTCTGGTCGCGCGCGCGCTCGGTGATGTCCTTGCCCACGCCGTGATAGCCGCGGAAGGCGCCCTTCTCATCGAAGAGCGGTTCGCCGCTCACCGACAGATATCTCAGCTCGCCAGCTTTGTTGTAGCGCAGGAAAACGAAATCGGAGAACGCTTCGCGCCGCGTGAGTTTCGCGCGGTGCTGGTCCCATGCCGCCTCCGGCAACGGCGCAAGCCCGGGCAACTCCCAGCGCGTCTTGCCAAGGACGATATCGGTGTCGCCGTCGAGCTCGCCCATGTCGATGCCGGGCACTTCGACGAAGCGGTACTCCGTATCCTGCACCCAATACCAGTCCGAGCCCATCTCGATCAGGCGGCGGAAACGCCGCTTGGCTGCGCGCTGCGAGCGCTTGAGAGCGCTCACGTCGTGCACAACGAGAACCGTGCACATCGGCGTTCCCGTGGCATCGCGCACCGCCGCGCCGCTCGACTGCGCCCAGATCGTCGAGCCGTCCTTGTGAACGTACCGGCGCTGGGCAAGGCGTCCCTTCACCTTGCCGGAAATCACCTGTGCGCGGGAGACCGCGGTCGCTTCGAGGTCCTCGAGGTGCACTACATCGAGATGTGTCTTCTGCAGGAGCTCTTCCTCGGTGTAGCCCAGAAGGCGGCACATCGCGCCATTCGCCCGCAGGAATTTGCCGCCTATGGAGAAGATCGCGACGCCGACCGGCGCGTTTTCATACAGCGCATCGAACACGGCGCCGCTGGAAGCGGCAGTCTCGCCGTTCGGACGCTCGTTTATTCCTGCCATGGTGCTTCCCCCTTGCCGCAAATCATGACACAACGAAAGAGGGATAGCGGGACACCCCGGCAAGGAGGGGTGCCCCGCGCGCAAGGAAGTGTCAGTCCGCCTGTTTGCGCAGGAAGGCGGGGATGTCGTACTTGTCTACGCCGCTCTGCTGTAGAGCTTCCACGGTCGAAGCACGGTTCCGTCGAATCACCGCGGGCACCGCGTCGAGCTGCTGGTAGTCGACCGGGCCAGCCGGCAGGTTGTCGGTACCGGTCTTCTGCGCCGTAACGTTGTTCAGGACGAGCTGCGGCTTCGGCTGCCGCGCCGCTGCCGGCGCACCCAGTCCTGTCGCCACGACCGTGACGCGCAAGTTATCTGCGAGTCCATCGTCGTAGACACCGCCGTAGATGATGGTTGCATCCTCCGCGGCAAACGTGCGGATGATGTTCATCACCTCCTTAGTCTCGCGCAGCTTCAAGCTCGACTTCGACGCGGTGATGTTCACGAGCACACCGCGCGCGCCGGCCAGGTTCACGCCTTCGAGCAGCGGGCAGGCGATCGCCTGCTCAGCCGCTATGCGGGCGCGATCGATGCCGCTCGCCGCTGCCGACCCCATCATCGCCATACCCTGCTCCGACATCACTGTACGTACATCCTGGAAGTCGACGTTGACGAGGCCCGGGTTGTTGATGATCTCGGCGATGCCTGCAACGGCGTTGTTCAGCACGTCGTCGGCCGCCTTGAACGCATCCTCCTGCGATACGTCTTCGCCCAACACCTCTTCCAGCTTGTCGTTCAAGATCACGATGAGCGAGTCGACATGCGGCGCGAGCGCCTCGATGCCCGCTTCCGCGTTCTTCAACCGCTTCGAGCCCTCGAAGGTGAACGGCTTGGTGACGACCGCGACGGTGAGGATGCCGAGTGACCGCGCGACTTCCGCAATTACCGGCGCTGCGCCCGTGCCTGTGCCGCCACCCATGCCTGCGGTGATGAACACCATGTGCGCGCCCGCCACCGCTTCCTCGATGCGATCACGATCCGCTATCGCCACCGCTCGCGCTTCTTCCGGCTTCGCCCCTGCACCAAGGCCGCTCGTACCGAGCTGGATCTGGTTGCCGGCCTTGTTGCGAGAGAGGACCTGCGCGTCGGTGTTGACCGCGATGAACTCCACCCCCTGGACGGCTTGCTCGATCATGTGATTGACGGCGTTGCCGCCCGCGCCGCCCACGCCGATCACCTTGATGACCGGCCCCGTTACCTGACTATCGACTATTTCAAACATGTTGTTGTCTCCTTGCCTTTGTTATTGACTTCAAAAATTGCGTTGAAACCACTCCCGCATACGCCCCAGCACGGCTCTCATCGAGCCGCTCTGGCGCGAAAGCTTCCCGTGATGCAGCTGCGCCGCCCCTTCGAGCAGCAATCCCACCGCCGTCGCATGGCGCGGTGTGCGCACAACATCCGCGAGTCCGCCCGCATAGCGCGGCACCCCGATCCTCACCGGCATGTGGAAAATCTCTTCGCCGAGCTCGACCATCCCGCGCATCACCGCGGAGCCGCCGGTAAGCACCACGCCGCTCGACAGCAGCTCCTCAAAACCGGATTCGCGCAGCACCTGCTGCACGAGCGAATAGAGCTCTTCCACTCGAGGCTCGATCACTTCCGCCAGCGTCTGGCGCGATAGCGAGCGCGAGCCTCGCTCCCCGATTCCGGGCACTTCGAGCATCTGGTTAGGGTCCGCGAGCTGCCGAAGCGCCACGCCGTGCCGCACCTTGATCATTTCCGCATCCGGCGTCGGCGTACGCAGCGCCATGGCGATGTCATTCGTGATCTGGTCACCGGCGATCGGCACTACCGCTGTGTGGCGGATCGCGCCGTGGGTGAACACAGCGATGTCCGTCGTGCCGCCGCCGATGTCAATAAGGCAGACACCGAGGTCTTTCTCATCCTCCGAAAGCACGGCACGCGCAGACGCGAGCGGTTGCAGGATCAGGTCCTTCACCTCGATGCCGCAGCGACGCACGCACTTGATGATGTTCTGCGCGGCCGAGACTGCGCCGGTGACGATGTGCACCTTCACCTCGAGGCGCACGCCTGACATGCCGATCGGCTCGCGCACATCCTCCTGGCCGTCGATGATGAATTCCTGCCGCAGCACGTGAAGGATCTGCTGGTCGGTCGGGATGTTTACGGCGCGCGCCGTCTCGAGCGCGCGATCGACGTCGAGGGCGCCGACCTCGCGATCCTTCACTGCCACCATGCCGGTGGAGTTGAAGCTGCGGATGTGGCTGCCGGCGATGCCGACATATGCCGAGCTGATCTTGCAGTCCGCCATCAGCTCGGCTTCCTCGAGCGAGCGCTGGATCGCGGCGACCGTCGCCTCGATGTTGACGACCACGCCTTTCTTCAGCCCCTTGGATTCGTGCGAGCCCATACCGAGCACCTCGAGCGCGCCGTCCGGCCCGAGCTCCGCCACGAGACAGGCCACCTTCGAGGTGCCGATATCGAGTGCAACGACCAGATTTTGTTTTTCTTTAGGCATCAGCCTTTCACCCGAAGGGCAAAACCGTTGGGATAGCGCAGATCAACGACCTGCGGCACACGTGAACCGACGGTGCCCGCATAGGCTTCGACGAAGCGCTCGAGGCGCTGCTCGGCGAGATCGGCGTCTCGTCCGAGCGTGATCTGCAGTCCGTTCGCGAGCCGCACGCTCCATGCATGTCGCTGGGAGAGCACGATGCGCTCGATCGGGCTTGCAAGTGGCGCGAGTAGCGTGGAGAAGCGCTGATAGCGGCGAGTCACCTCGCCTTCGGTGCCCTGCGGGCCGCTGAAGAGCGGCAGCGAAGTGTCCGCGCTACCGGCGAAACGTTCTCCAAAGGTATTGACCAGCATGTCCGGGCCCGCGGCCCAGCGCGCGAACGCCACGTGCTCCTCGATCGCTATCTCGAGGCGGTCGGGCCACACCCGCCGCACAGTCACCGTGCGCACCCACGGCAGGCGCTCGAGCGCGCCGCGCAGATCATCGATTGGGAACGCGAAGAAGTTGCCGCGTCCCTGTCGCGCGAGCAATGCTCGCATCTCGGCAGCCGACGCGTGCGTAAGCGAGGTCGTTACCTCGACGTGGCGCACTGGGAACGGAGAGGCCCGCAGCAGCCAATTCAGCGCGACTAGCATAGAGGCCAGCACGACCAGCCCGACGAGGAAGCCGGCTGCGGCGTTGAGCAGGCGCGGGTTATCCCACACGGGCGCCCTCCAGGATCTTCACGCAGAGGTCCTCATAGCCAATACCGACGGCGCGCGCAGCCATGGGGACCAGTGAGTGGTCCGTCATCCCCGGCGCCGTATTGATCTCCAGGAGATACGGCTTGCCGCGCTTATCGAGCATCAGGTCGACACGCCCCCAGCCGCGGCAGCCGAGCGCCTGGAAGGCCTTGAGACACATCGCCTGGATCTGCTTCTCCTTCGCCTTCGGCAATCCGCAAGGAATGAGATAGCGGGTGTCGTTCGCGAAGTATTTCGCCTCGTAGTCGTAGAACTCGCGCGGCGTCTCGA